>JBJEDD010000037.1:0-3998 GCA_051871715.1 Muribaculaceae bacterium
GTAAAAAATACCACAAATTTTGGTGATTTGTAACTTTTTTACAAAAACAGTAGAGCCTTGTACCATGAGGTACAAGGCTCTACATATAATAATTGTGGAGAATTATTCGGCAGCAGTGGGGGTGGGCTTTGCTTCCCAGCCGAGGGCGCTGGCACCGAGGACAGCGGCATCGGCTTCCTTGAGTTCACTGAGGAGCACCTTGGCTTTGCCCTTGAAGATGCCCATCATATTGCGGTCCATAGCGGCACGCAAGGGCTTGAGCAACAACTCGCCACTCTTGGAGAGACCACCGAAGAGAATGAATGCGGCAGGCGATGAGAATACCATCATATTGGCAAATGCCTCACCGAGGATTGTGCCGGTGTACTCAAAGATATCCTTGGCAAGTTTGTCGCCATTGACTGCGGCATCATAGACGTCCTTGGATGTGATTTGGTCGATGTCGAGATTGCGCAACAACGAAGGCTCGGTGCGTATCTCGAGGAACTCGCGTGCGGTGCGAGCCACGCCGGTAGCGGAGCAGTAAGCCTCGAGACAGCCTGTGCGACCGCAACCGCAGAGACGTCCATTGGTGCGCTTAACGATGACGTGTCCCAACTCACCGGCAAAACCGTCGTGACCATATACAACTTGACCATTAATGACGATACCCGAGCCAACACCGGTGCCGAGGGTAATCATTATGAAGTCCTTGATGCCACGAGCGGCGCCGTAGGTCATCTCACCGATAGCGGCAGCATTGGCATCGTTTGTTACGGCTACAGGGATACCGAATTTCTCCTCGACCAACTTTGCCAATGGCAGAGGGGTGGGCCAGGGAAGGTTCACACCGTCCTCAATGACGCCGGTGAAGTAGTTGGCGTTGGGAGCACCGATACCGATACCGTGAATCTTGTCAACGGCGTCGTTGGCTTCGATGAGTCGAGTGGCTTCGCGATGCAATTCATCGATATAGTCTTCGACTTTGTTGTGTTTTGCTGTTTTGATAGACCCGCTGGCAATTACCATACCGCGAGTGTCGACGATACCGAATACGGTGTTTGTACCGCCGATATCAATGCCCATTACATAAGGTTTCATCAGTTTATTATGGTATTTTTGGTTAGTAGGTACAATGTTTGCTTGCAAAGTTACTAATAATTATAGACCGAGCAAGTGAAAAAATTTAAAATTGAAACATTTTTGTACAAATTCAATATTCAAAGACACCCATAGGCGATGAAATCACCAATCGGTTGCCCTCGGGGCGGTCTTCGACGTGCCCCACAACTTGGGCATCGATGTTGAACGAGCGGGCAATTTCAATAACCTCGGCGGCATGCTCTGCCGGGAGATAAACCTCAAAGCGGTGACCCATATTGAATACCTTGTACATCTCGCGCCATGGGGTGCCGCTCTGTTGTTGGATGAGCGTAAACAGCGGACCCGGGTTGAACATATTGTCCTTGACAACGAGTTTGTTAGTAACAAAATTCATGACCTTGGTCTGCGCGCCACCCGAGCAGTGAATCATACCGTGGATGTGCGAGCGCATGCGAGCGAGTATTTCCTTGACCACCGGGGCGTATGTGCGAGTGGGGGAGAGAACCAACTTGCCGGCATCCAGGGGCGAGCCCTCTACAGCGTCGGTGAGTGAGCATCCGCCACTGTACACCAGCGAGGAGTCAATGGCATGGTCGTAGGTCTCGGGGAAGCGGTCGGCGACTTCCTTGTTGAATACGTCGTGGCGCGCCGAGGTGAGTCCGTTGCTA
Source organism: Muribaculaceae bacterium (assembly GCA_051871715.1). Lineage (GTDB taxonomy): Bacteria > Bacteroidota > Bacteroidia > Bacteroidales > Muribaculaceae > CAG-873. The sequence goes on from JBJEDD010000037.1 coordinate 1,752, forward strand.
CCCATACCGCCATTGTATTGGCTCTCGTAGGTGGCTTGACCATAAGAGCAAAGACCCACGATGACATCGCCGGCGCTGATATTGGCATTGTCGATGACATCGGCGCGGCGCATGCGGCAGGTGACGGTGGAGTCAACGATAATGGTGCGTACCAGGTCGCCCACGTCGGCAGTCTCTCCACCGGTGGCATAGACTCCGATGCCGTGGCTACGCAGGTCGGCGAGTAATTCCTCGGTGCCGTTGATGATGGCGGCAATGACCTCGCCGGGGATGAGATTTTTGTTGCGTCCGATGGTCGATGATACGAGGATATTGTCGACGGCACCCACGCACAGCAGGTCGTCGATATTCATGATGAGCGCGTCTTGGGCAATGCCTTTCCACACACCCAGGTCGCCTGTGGCTCGCCAATAGGCATATGCCAGGGACGACTTGGTGCCGGCACCGTCGGCGTGCATGATGTTGCACCACTGCGGGTCGCCACCCAATATATCAGGTACTATCTTGCAGAAAGCACCCGGGTAGATACCCTTGTCGATGTTGCGGATTGCGGCATGTACATCTTCCTTGGAGGCTGAGACGCCTCGCATCTTGTATCGCTGGTCTCCTGAGTCGGTCATATTATATATGTGTTAAGAGTGATTATTTTAATCGAGAAATGTCGTGAGCGGCGCCGGCGAGCCACACTATGTCGCCCGGGGCAAATATGAGGTTGGGGTTGGAGTCAATAAACTCTCCGTTGCGGTTGACCGCTACCACTATCACATTGTACTTATCGCGGATTGAAGCCGACGACGGGGTGTGGTTGATGAGCGGCGAGTTGAATGACAAGAGTATCGATGAGAGCGTAACCTCATCGGGGACTATATCAGCCTCGGCGGTGAGTTGTGCCTCGGCGATGGGTAGCAGTTCGGCGATTTGTGCATCTGTACCTATGACACCGATGACATCGCCCGGATATATGCGGCGTTGTCCGTTAGGGATAGGTATGGTGCGGAAATCACGTTGGATACTTACCACATTCACGCCATATTGTTTGCGCAAATTGCTGTTCATCAGTCGTTCTCCGGCAAACGGACATGCGGGACCGATGGTAATGTATGCCAAGTGGAGATCGCTCACCACAGTGTTGTTCTTGCCCGAGCGACGCAACTCGCGTTCATTGAGATTGTCAAAGAATGTGCACTCGATGCGGCGCAATCGCATGGCTATGTATCTGTACAAGACCACAAGCACCACGATAGCGATAGCCATGGCGGTGAGAAATGCCGTAGTCGCCGAGAACGCTTCGCCCACGATGAAGGCTATAGCCCCGACGGCGATGATGTAGCGAAATACCATCAACACCGTGCGCGGAATATTGTGCCTGTCTGTGTCGTGCTTCGATGCTTTGAGCGGGATGGTGAGAGCGATGATGAATGGTGACATTGCGGCTAAGCCGCTTGCCACTAAAATAATATTGGACCATCGCCCACAGTGGGCATATATCCACGGCTCGGCATACAGCGATATGCACAAGCCTATGGCAATGATGATTATTGTGTATACGGCGGTGCGCCACAGGTGGCGCCTTAGAATTTTTGCCCAACGGTGCCCGGCTGCTTCTTCCTTCTGCCCCTCGCTATTGTAGCGGTCGATAAGGAAGCGGAAACGCTCGGGGAGAAATCGTTCTATGATGTCGCATGCCGGAGCGGATAACCTGATGAAGTAGGGCGTGGTGAAAGTGGTAATCACCGACACTGCCACCACGATGGGATAGATATTTGGCTCGAGCACATGCAGGCTAAGACCCAATGTAGCGATGATGAATGCAAATTCGCCTATCTGTGTGAGTGAGAAGCCCGAGCGCACGGCGACGCGCAACGACTGCCCGGTGATGAGCATACCTGCCGAGCCGAATACTATCATACCCACGATGACCACTAACGATAGGATAAGTATGGGTAGCCAATATTGGACGAGGATATCCGGCTTGACCATCATGCCCACCGAGATGAAGAATACCGAGCCGAAGAGGTTCTTGATTGGCTCGACTACGTGCTCGATTTTTTCGGCATATATCGTGCCCGCGAGGATTGACCCCATGACAAACGCTCCCAAAGCGAGCGAAAATCCGCAGTATACCGAGAATACAGCCATACCCAGACACAAGCCCATCGACACCACAAGAAGGGTCTCGCTATTGAGGTATCTGCGTATGCTGCGCAATATGGTGGGGAGCATGAACACTCCTACTATAAACCAGAT
>JBJEDD010000038.1:0-3978 GCA_051871715.1 Muribaculaceae bacterium
ATCAAATACCATGCCGTCGCCGTTATTGGAGTAGTTCATGGACTTCCAATAATAGCCTTGTAGGTCTATATCCTTAATGAGTTTTACCTTCATTGCTGCATCGGTAGAGTTAGCGTTGATAAGTTGTTCGAGCCATACAAGGTTATTAGGCGAAGCAATGAGATATGTGCCATCAGTATCAACAGCAGGCGCAATAGGTGTAAATGCTTCTGATGCTGTTGAGTAGTAATTGTTATATTCATTGCGGAACATCTCATCGCACTTGAATATGAGGTTCAGGTCATTCGTGAGTAAGTTGCCGAGAATGGTTGTGAGGAAGTTTTGACGTGTAGGAATATCAACAGTAATGTCACGTGGAGCCAGTCCTGTGGGTGCGAATTCCATATGAATGGGGTTAAGAGTGGCACCAGCCCACATATAGTCGACCAAGAGAGTGCGGTTGTGGTCTGTTTGGTCGTAATTGAGGGCATACTCTTTTTGGTCGCGGTCGATTGAGCCGACTACGCTCACCGTAGTAACGTCGTCAAGGTCTTGCGGGTCAATAGGCGAAGCAAGGAGTGCATTGAATCCGGCATAGTAAGTACAATTTTTGTAGGTAACTGTAAATTCGTTGGGCATTTCAAGGTCGTCAAGAGCCCAGTCGGTAGTTACAAAGCGCAACTTTGCAAATGGACGATACAGCGTAACGGTAGAATTGACGTTGTCACCGCCTACAGTGAAGTCGATTCTGCGGTAGTACGCATCACGGCTCTCATCATTGGCAACATGGGCATCTTTCTCGGTGATATTGGAGAGGTCATCGGTGTTGTAGTGGAGGTCATCTTGAGAACCTTGGTTGACAAAGTCAGCCCAAGCCACAATGCGGTAGGTGCGGTTGGTGGTAAGGCGGAAAGATAAAGAAATCGGCTGGTAAGTGTCAACAGTCTCGACACGGTCGAGCACCTTAACATACTCAATACTTGAGTCTTCGAGAGTATTCTTCTGGTAGATTGAGATTTTGTATCGGAGGTCATACAAATTCCAATCCACATTGGTGATACCACCGAGAGCAGAGGAGCTGTTGGGCCCGAAAGTAGCAGGACCACCGGAGTAGGTACGAGACTGGCTCATGGCTTCGGGAGCGTCGAAAGTAATTGTGAAGTTGCCCTCACCATCAGGTACAACCGAAGCTCCGAAGTCGTCATTCTGGCAAGCAGTCAGCGTCAATAACGCTGCTGAGGCTAAGGATAAATACTTTTTCATTGGTAATTGAATTAATTGAGTATTATAATATTATGGTTATTTCTCCTTCAAATCCTTCGCAAACGCCAAACCCTGATTCTCCATGAATATCGGCATAGTTAACAGAGTATGTGGGCATATAAATAATTGTGGTGGCATCACGCACCAATGGGATATTGATAGTAGGAGTTGTATTGAGAATATTTCCTACAGGATCAGTGGCAATGAGGATGGCATGGACTTCCATCTCGCGGTCGCTTGGTGCAAAGAGGTAGTCCATCACCATGAGTCTCGAGTCGGTGGACTCTTCGTAGTTACCTAATGGGGGTTTGGTGATATACCCGTATGACGTAGTGTAGTCACTCGGCTCCTCTGTCCATACATTGTAACCGGTTGTTACAAAGTCGGTAAAAAGCAATTCCAATGAAACGAATTGCTCGGGTATCGGACATAGTTTCCAATCTGTAGCCATTATTTTGAAACAGCCCGATGCACGTTGTAAGTTAATTGGAATAACGCGAGAAGTGATGCTACGAGTAGGTGCATTCAATATTACGGGATAACCCTCCTCATTTAGTTGATGAGTCATATTGAAATATACGCTGCCGGCAGCCGAGCTACGGAGATGGGGATTGCGTGGGTATGTTGACAGGTCAGTTGTAATGTCGGTAAGATTTTCGGTTTTGTAATGCCAATCAAAAGCCTTGTCTGTGGGAACATAGTCGGCAAATGCCAAAGCCTTATATTGTCCGTCGGGTAGGTGTACCTGGATTGTGTCTTGTGGCGTCAAGCAATCATTTGACACAAGCAAAACACGGCGTTCAATAGGCACATCATCAATTTCCGGCATTTCAATACGTCCCACTTCGCCATAATAGCGGTAGATTTCTATGGTGATACGCATCAAATAGTCGGCAGGATAGTCGTATTCGGCATCATATCCGTGTGAAGAAATCGTTGTGCATTGCCAATCACTATCGTATTTTATTTCTTTGTAAAGATGTGGTGGTGTGCGGTCGACGCTAAGTTGTAGGATGACAAGGGATGACTGCGGCTCGGGGTAGAAGTGGATGGTGGAGTCGCAGGAGCAGGCTATGATGGCTAATAATATGCTTAATAGTGTGTTTTTCATCGTTTTATATACCATTTATAACCGATGGATATGCCGGCACGAGTGATGCCCCAGTAGTCGCCCGAGCCATGGTCGTATCGAGGTCCGTTGTTCCAATTGCGATAGACATCGTAGCGGTAGTTGGCATAACCGATGCCGAGGTTGAACTCGAGAGTCCACTGCTTGTGCGAGCCAAAATTGCGAGCGTATCCGGCGCTAATGCCTACGCCCCATAGAGCATGATTGGGGTCTTGGTAACGCGAAGAACTAGGGGTCGAGATGTTGAATCCTACGATGTGGGTGTGGATGCCACACCAGCAACCCTCACCGGCAGTGTCGGTCCAATAGCGGAGTTCGGGTTGAGTGGCGAGGAGACGCAGACGCAGTCGGTCGGTAATGTCGTAGGGTGAGTACCAAACCGGAATATCGAGTGAGAAATGACGGCATAATTGAGCCTCAACAGCCAAGTTGGCAGTGAGAGCAGCAGCAAATAAAGTGTTGGTTTTCAACGCGATAAATCGCGTTGATTTTATAACACGTTGTATATCAACAGATTGAAGTAATGGGGGGGGGTAGAAGTTCAGGCGCGTTCAGCGCGAGCTCGGGGACGAGCTCATGGGAGTCGAGTCTACGTAGCTCGGGGATGGTGTCCATGGGTGAGCATTCGATGATGAGGCGAGCGTTGCGCAAAGGTGGGAAAACCTCACGGATGAGGCGATTCCAAGTGACGCCACCATCGATATTGCGTATCTCGGCTTTGCGGCGTGTGCGGTCGGGTTGCTTGTCAATTATTTCGAGTACGATGTTGCCGTTTGGAAAGTCGTGGCGCTGTAAGTAAGCAATGGTGTTGTGCCAATCTTCCTCAAGATTGATTACCGTGACGAGCGAGTCGGGAACGACGCCGCGGGTGATGAGATAGTCAACGAGAGCCGCTGAACGATAGTCGCCGAGTCGCTTGTTCCACCACAGCGGACCTTCGGGTGAAGCGCTACCGCCAATCCACACATGACGTAGAGAGGTGCGAGGGTCGTTTTGCACGCGTTGAAGGGTAGCGACAATAGAGTCGAGTAGGGGAGTTTCAACGAGTGTGTAATTGTTTACACGATAAATAATCGGTATCAGCTCGGCATTGTTTATGTCCAACACCGAGGCAGGATTGCTTCTATCCGTGAAGAGGATGTATGCGGGGTATTCCGTTGCATCATGGTTATTAGATTCTTGTGCGATGGCGGTGAATGGAAATACCAAAAGAAGCAAAAACTTCAATATACTTGAAAGTTTCATCCGACTACTTACATTTCGACAGCAAAGTTATTAAAGATTTTTTAAACTGCAAAAAAAATTTTTAAGCGGCGAAAAATATGTGAAAAATATGTCCAATAGGGCGAATGTGGGGATGTGAAATTTGTGTCAATGTGCGGTGGGGGTTGCGCGGACTCGATGTATCGCGTGCCTATAAAATGTGGATAATCAAAGTGTTGGCAGTGGGTGTTTGCAACCCTTCCAGGGTTGGTTTTTGCTTTTTCTTGGGGACCCCAGGGAGGGCTTCGCCCACCCAGGGGTTAGTGATGATGAGACCCCGCCGGGGTCTTTTTTTTCTCGGGGAGGTGGGTGGACTCGGGGGCGTAGCCGTTGACTTGGAGGCG
>JBJEDD010000039.1:0-3899 GCA_051871715.1 Muribaculaceae bacterium
CTCAGCCGGCGTAGCAAGAATTGAGAAATTGTGATTGTATTTCTCGGAGAATTCGTTGGCACGCGAACGCATATGAGATACAATACGCAATCCGAGTTTCTGAGACTCGGCATCCTCTCCGTGATGTTTCCCGACGAGAGCGACAAGGCACTCGGCAAGTCCTATGAAGCCGATGCCAAGGGTACCCTGGTTGATAACACTCTCGATAGTGTCGTTAGGACCAAGAACATCAGCGCCATTCCACAACTTGGACATCACCAAGGGGAATTGCTTGGCAAGGGCGGTCTTTTGGAAGTCAAAGCGGTCGCATAATTGGCGAGCGGCAATCTCGAGCACCTTGTCAAGTTCGCTGAAAAACTTGGCGATGCGCTCCTCCTTATCTTGAATGCTCATGCACTCAATAGCGATACGTACAATATTAACCGTTGTAAAGCTCAGGTTACCACGACCGATAGAAGTTTTCTCGCCATAGCGATTCTCAAATACGCGAGTGCGACAGCCCATAGTTGCAATTTCGTAGAGGTAACGCTTCGGGTCGTCAGCATTCCACTTTTCGTGTACATTAAATGTTGCATCGAGATTGACAAAGTTGGGGAAGAAGCGACGAGCAGTCACCTTGCATGCCAATTTGTAAAGGTCGTAGTTGGGGTCACCGGGGAGATAACTTACTCCACGCTTCTTCTTCCATATCTGAATTGGGAAGATGGCGGTGGCACCGTTTCCGACACCCTCGTAAGTGGAGTTGAGCAACTCACGGATTATACAGCGACCTTCAGCCGAGGTGTCAGTGCCATAATTGATGGAGCTGAAAACCACTTGATTGCCTCCACGCGAGTGGATGGTGTTCATATTGTGGATAAAAGCCTCCATTGCTTGATGCACACGGCTCACAGTGCGATTGATTGCATGAGCAAGCGCACGCTCTTTGCCTTTGAGCCCGTCGAGCGTCTTGACTTCGTAATCGGTCAATTTGATATCATACAAATCCGAGAAATCCTCGTCGTAGAGTTTCTCAAGATTTTTGATTTCCTCAATGAAAGAGGACCTCACAAAGGGCGCAAGATAGAAGTCAAAAGCCGGAATTGCTTGACCACCGTGCATCTCATTTTGGGCAGTTTCCAAGGAAATGCAGGCTATGACGCTGGCTGTCTCAATGCGCTTGGCAGGACGAGACTCGCCGTGACCGGCAATGAAACCGTGCTGAAGAATTCGGTCAAGAGGATGCTGAACACAAGTAAGGCTCTTGGTGGGGTAGTAGTCTTTGTCGTGGATGTGAATATAGCCTTGGCGAACGGCATCACGCGCCTCCTGGCTGAGCAGATAATCGTCAACGAAGGGCTTTGTGGTTTCAGAGGCAAACTTCATCATCATACCGGCTGGGGAGTCGGTATTCATATTGGCATTCTCGCGAGTGATGTCATTGTTCTTGGCTTCGATAATCTCGCGGAACATATCATGTGTTTTGGATTTGCGAGCGATGCTACGCTGGTCGCGGTAAGCAATGTAACGCTTGGCGACTTCCTTGCGTGGGCTCTTCATTAATTCAAGTTCCACTTGGTCTTGAATTTGCTCTACAGTCATGCGCTCGGCACCACGCGCACCGATGCGAGTGGTAATTTTATCAATTAAAGACTCGTCCTCACCCAATTCGGTGGTTAACATAGCCTTGCGAATAGCTGCCTTGATTTTCTCCTCATTGTAACCGACTACACGTCCGTCACGCTTCACTACTACTTGTATCATTGCTCCTTTGTCTCTTTGATATTGGGTTATAAATGCGACGACAAAGTAAGTAACAATTCTCCAAATTACCAAATAAATTTACAGAAAAATTTTTAAAAATTTTCTAATTTGGACAACTTTTATACTATTTCAAAAATATAAATAACTGAATATAAGTTATTTATAAAATTTTTTGGGAAACTTTGTAGAAATTTACTTTGATAAAATATTCTTTTCTTTCAGCAATATGAAGTCATATCCTCTTAAACCTGAGAAGTCAAGCGGCACACTTTCATTGTAGTCATTGAGATATGTTCTCGGTCTATCTTCATACGAACTATTGATTATCGAGCGAGATATATCACTTTGCTTAGTGCGAATACCGGCAATATCCAACAAAGTGTGAAAGACGATATCATTCGATGCAATATTATTGTGACGGTGCGCACGAGCTATGCTTATAGTTTCGGGATGTGCGTTATTGTACTCATGGGATATCCACAGCAATAGCGGAACATGAATTTGGTGATAAGTAGGCACGGGAGATGAGTGCAAGAACCGATTGCGAGGGTCATCATAGATATCTTCGCCATGGTCGCTGAGGTAGAGCATAGCAGCCGGGCAGTCAAGGCTGTCAAGCATATTGGCAACACGGTCGAGCACAGCATCGGTATATACTATTGTATTGTCATAGGCATTTATTAGCTGGTCGCGATTAGATTTTATTGCCTCATTAGAATTGTCCGGTGTAAAGGCACGATATTCAGGAGTGTAACGGTCTAAATATTTAAAATGAGACCCGTAAGTGTGAAGCACGATGAATAACTTACTGGCGCTTGCGTTGCTGATATAATTGTTCATCATATCAATCAATTCGTGGTCGTAGTGGGCATGACCATTGTCGCGCAGGAAGCGCACAGTCTGCGCCTCGGAGGCAAAGTAATCGATAAATGAGCGATTACGAGCTTGATTTGAGAAGAAAGCGGTGCCGTAACCAACTTGGTTAAATGCAGTAATAATGCTTTTCACCTCATAAATTGAGTCGCCGAAAGTCTCGGTTGTTACCGGTGCAAGCAATAGCGGAACGCTCTTGTGAGTGGTGTTACTTTGACTCAGAGCCTTGTCATAGAAGACAATATCCGAGCGTCGACTCAGCAAAGGATTGGTAGCACGTTCATATCCACCCAGTTGCCAATTGTCGGCTCGAGAGGTCTCACCGATGACCAAAACATAGACCTCGCGAAGGCTATCCGGACGCTCACATATGGCATTAAAATCAAAGTCGGCAGATGTGGCATAGTAGCGAGATGTGTCAATAGTACGCGATATAGCCGTCACCGTATTGTTCATCACGTTGAACGGAAATATGTGCCTGAACACATTGAAACGGGGAATGAAAATATAAGCCGCAACAATAAGCCCAACAGAAGCCATTAAGAGCAATTTACTTATGCGGCGAGCATAGGAGACAGACACAGGACCGGCTTCTTGTCTCATAAACGCGCTAATAATGCCCCAAACCAATGGAACAAGGTATAGCAAAAATACAGTGGCAAGCGCTACCAAGAGGTTGCCCAACAGCTCGGTCGCTTCAGCGACATTAGTGGTGACCAAATTAAGGAACATATCCACGGCAATTATCGACTCGCCATATAAATAGAGGAGAACGACTTGAAAACCGGCATAAAATAAGAATGGCAACATAAAGAAAACAGTACGCCCGACTTTTGGCGAGAGACTTGTGAGCCATAGATATATGCTAAACGGTGCCACGACATTAGCAATCTTGACCAACCAATTGCTATAATCAGTGATATCAAGAATCACATTAGGCACGACAAGTGCTGCGGGCATGAGCCACAGCAACACCTCGGGTGAGAATATTTGTTTCAGTTTAGAAAGCCTCATTCAGATTAAAGATAATGCCCGATTGCCCCTTGCCGAAGCCAAAGTCAACACGGACGTTCATACGTTGTTTAAATTGCCAGCGGTAGCCGACACCCCAATTGGGTAGCCAGCCGGAATTATTTGTCTCGTAGTTTTTGCTTACGAAGCGGTTGAATAAAGAAGCGACACCGCCCCACACAACGATGCCATTGCGACGCCACACATGCTGGCGTAATTCAACACATATGTCAATTTCGTTTTTGGCTCGATATCGTCCCTCGAAATAACCA
>JBJEDD010000040.1:0-3839 GCA_051871715.1 Muribaculaceae bacterium
ACGCCACCCGACATTCTTGGCTCGGGCATTCATACGATAACTCCACCACGAATATGCTTTAACAACATCTGGGTGAAGAAAGCGGAATGTATCTGTAAAACCCCGCGCAAGCAAGTCGCTAAATGCCCCTCGTTCCTGGTCAGTGAATCCGGGGTTGAAGTGATTGGTCTTGGGGTTGGCAAGGTCAATTTCTTGATGAGCCACATTGAGGTCACCGCAGATGATGACAGGCTTTTCCTTGTCAAGCGCTGCAACATAATCGGCAAAAGACTGTTCCCAATCCATGCGGTAATCAAGGCGAGCCAATTTATCTTGGCTATTCGGAGTATACACATTTACTAAATATGCATTGCCCAGGTCAAGGGTGACAGAGCGCCCCTCCGTGTCATGACGTTCTACCTTGATACCTGTGTTGAGGAGCGTTGAGTTATCGCGCCAATAAGTGGCTGTGCCCGAGTAGCCCTTGCGCTGAGCATAATCGTATGCCGATTTATAACCGTCAAAGGTCAAGTCTAATTGCCCCTCTTGCAACTTGGTCTCTTGCATACAAAAAAAGTCTGCATCAAAGTCGGCAAATATTTCGCGAAATCCTTTGCCAACAACGGCTCGAAGTCCGTTAACGTTCCATGATATAAATTTCTTAGCCATAGGTCAAAAAACAAGCACCAACTCGGCGGTTACACGGTCGTTGCGCGAATCGGTTACTATATAATCGTGATGATAAAAATAATTTTCGTAATTGATACGAATGTCACACCGCACACGCTCGAATTTGTAGGTAAGAGTGGCACCGACTGTCAAACGATTGCGATAAGGTTGATTATCTATGAGTTTTCCCTCGCTATTTCTGTAGCCGGTAGAGTGAGGAGTGCTACCATCAGCGCGAGCTTGAACTGACAGACGCTCAAATAGAGATGTCTTGATTGGCATAGAATAGTCCACAAAGGCATTGTAGGCATGGCAGTCATCGTGGGTATTCCCGGTGTAATGCTTGTACATATATTCCACCTCTGCGAGCCAGCGTCCTTGCTTGAAAGTGACAGCAAAATCAGCCATATTAATCCTCACCGAGTCGGGAATAATAGTTTGGAAGCCGCCGGTAATCGTTATTGGGTCAAGATGCAATGATGCTTTGGAGGCAAATACCTTGTCATGCGACCACTCGCTGTGGTCGTTGATGGTATTGGGATTGAATACCCCGGCTTCGAGAGTCAATGGAATACGGGGCACTGAATATGCTACTGATAGACCCACAGCACGGATATTATCAAGGTCGCGTCCAATAAACGAGCGATTGGCAAAGATATAGGTTGCCGGACTTCTGAACGGGTCAACTCCAAAGGGAATACGGAATTGCCCTGCTTTGATTTTCAACGAATTAAAGAGCGTGAAACGCGCCCATCCATCAAGGAATACCGACTTGCCGTTATTACACAAATCACCTTGAAAGAAATAGTCAATTGTAGGCGCTATGTAGCCACTGAGGTTCACGCGGGCATTGCGTAATGCAAATTTGTTCAATCCGCCATCGGTGAGCATTTCCCAGCGACCACGGATGACACCGCCTATCCTCGGCACATAACTAATCGAAGACGTCTCTTGTGCACTGATACACAATGCACTAATGCTACAAATTGCGAATAATATGTGTCTCAACGCCCGCATCAAAACAATTTTTTGCGGTGTGGATACTGCTCGAGGGCTTTGGCTAATACCACCATAGCTTTGCCAAGTTCTTCTCGCTCAAGCACATACGCCATACGTACTTCGTCCTTGCCAAGTCCCGGAGTTACATAGAAACCCGATGCCGGTGCCATAAATACTGTCTCGCCATTGTAATTGAAGTCGGTGAGACACCAACGGCAGAAGTCATCGGCATCCTCAACAGGCAGTCGTACAACTGTGTAGAAGGCGCCCATAGGTATGGGGGTATAGCACCCCGGAATCATATTGATGCGATCAACCAAGAATTTGCGACGCTCAACATATTCATTATATGTAGCAAGCATATAATCTGCCGGAGTGTCTATTGATGCCTCGGCTATCAATTGACCGATGAGTGGGGGGCTGAGACGTGCTTGGCAGAACTTCATCACATTTTTCTTCAACTCGGGATTCTTGGTGATTAATGCACCGATGCGAATACCACACTCGTTGTAGCGCTTTGACACAGAGTCGATAAGTACCACTTGCTCCTCAATATCGGGCAGATGAAATGCCGAAATATATGGTGCGCCGGTATAGCAAAATTCGCGATAAACCTCGTCGGAAAAAAGGAACAAGTCGTGCTCCTTGACCAGGTCGCGCAATTGCATCATTTCCTTCATCGTATAGAGGTAACCGGTGGGGTTGTTGGGATTACAGATAAGGATACCCTTGGTGCGCTCCGTGATTAATGCCTTGAATTTTTCGACAGGAGGCAATTGGAAACCATCGTCAATAGTTGACGGCACGGTCACAATCTTTGCTCCTGCAGATATAGCAAATGCCATATAGTTGGCATACGCAGGTTCCGGAACAATAATCTCATCTCCGGGATCAAGGCATGCCATAAAAGCAAATAGCACTGCCTCACTACCACCGGTAGTAACGATGATATCATCAACGTCTACATCGATGTTGAAGCGTTTGTAATATTGTTGCAACTTTACTCGCAACGAGCGCAAACCCTCCGATGGGCTATATTCAAGTACCTTACGGTCAATATTGCGCAAGGTCTCGAATGCAACCTCAGGGGTTGGTATATCAGGCTGTCCGATATTCAATGTGTATACTTTGATGCCTCGCGAACATGCCTCCTCAGCATATTTGACTAAACGCCGAATTGGAGATGCGGGCATTATTGTACCTCGATTAGAAACTTTTGGCATATAATAATTACAATTTATTAACAATTAATCATCTGTTTTCAACTGCAAAGTTAATGATTAATCTGCAATTTTCCCTCACTTTATGCGCGTTAGTTCATAGTTTTTTGCTAATTTTGCACTCAAATTCTGAACAACGTAATTATTCATATATAAAATGAGAAAGAATATCGTAGCAGGCAACTGGAAAATGAATACCACAGTTGCCGAAGGCGTGCAACTCGCCAAGGAAGTAAATGAGGCTCTTGCCAACGAGGCAGTAAACTGCGATGTAATCGTATGTGCTCCTGCCACTCACTTGGCATCCATTGCCGCTGTTATCAATCAAAACAAATTGGGCCTCGGTGCCGAGAACTGCGCAGACCACGCTTCAGGCGCTTACACCGGTGAAGTATCTGCCGCTATGGTCGCTTCGACAGGCGCTACATATGTAATACTTGGTCACTCAGAACGTCGCCAATATTATGGTGAGACTTCCGCTATCCTCCGCGACAAGTTGGCTCTCGCACTTGCCAACAACCTTACTCCTATCTTCTGCATCGGTGAGGTCCTCGAGGAACGCGAAAACGGCACTTACAACGATGTCGTTAAGGCTCAAATCGAGGAGGCTCTTTTCAACCTCAGCACCGAGGATTTCTCCAAGATTATTTTGGCATACGAACCCGTTTGGGCTATAGGTACCGGCAAAACTGCTACTGCCGACCAAGCCGAGGATATGCACGCACACATCCGCGCGACTATCGCTGCCAAGTATGGCAAGGAAGTAGCCGACAACACCTCAATCCTCTATGGTGGCTCGTGCAAGCCCTCCAATGCTGCCGAGTTGTTTGCTAAGCCCGACGTTGACGGTGGGCTTATTGGTGGCGCTTCGCTCAAGTGCGCCGACTTTATGGGCATCGTTAAAGCATTCTAATTGTAACTTATTAGTGGCCGCAATTGCGACACGCGTGATTGCGGTCACTTATTTTTATT
>JBJEDD010000041.1:0-3806 GCA_051871715.1 Muribaculaceae bacterium
ATGACGAAGGCATCAAGGAAGTTGATGTCGCGAGCTTTGTAGCCCTTGCCGGCTTTGAGCGAGTTGTCCTGGGGATGAGTGCGGAAGAAGTAGGAGAAAGAGAGGAGTAGAGCGGTGACTAACAGGCAAATACCTACGGTGAAAAGGTCGTTGCCGAAGAAAGACTCCACTTGCTCCTTGAAGAGGACACCGACAATGCCCACGGGGATACACGACACGAGGATCTTGAGGACCGTGTTGGTGTTATCATCGCGTTGTAATGTGAAGAACGAGCGGCACATGGGAAAGAACTCGCGCCAGAGGATGACGATGGTGCTGAGTACGGTGGCGACGTGGAGGAGGACCTCAAATTGGAGGCTTTCGGCGCCGGAGAGGTCCAAGCCAAGCATTTCGCGACAGATTTCGAGATGCCCTGAGGAGCTGATGGGGAGGTACTCGGCTAAGCCTTGTACAATACCCATTATCAATGCGTTAAGTGTATCCATAGGGTGCTATTTTTTGCGAGGTTTGAGCCAAACGGCGACAGCCATACCGACGAAGCCGAGGAAAGTGATGGCAGGACCGATGACGATGCGTCGGGTACTGAAAATGTCGGGGTTGAAGCCCTCGGCGGTGGATGAGCCGCCCAGCATCAGCAAGAAGCCGATAACAATCATAGCTCCGGCGACAATCATCAATTTGAAATTGTTGCCGGCGAGAGGCAGTTGGTCGAAACTCTCGCGAGAAATTTTCTTTTCTAAATCTTTATCTTTCATTTAAGCGAAATTATTTCATAAACATATCGTCGTAACTGCGACGGAGGTAACGATTAGTGGCTAAAGCGGTGGCGCACAGGCAGATGATGATGCCAATGACAATAACTGCAGCGAAAATCCACCACATAGAAGCCCAAGGCACCAGGGTGTCGAGGATTGCATCGAAGCGAGCACCATAAGCGCGGAGCCCGGCAAGCAAAGCGCAGGCGAGGATGCCCGAAACGGCTCCGGTGCCCAAGCCTGCGAGAAGGAATGGCTTGCGGATGAACGAGCCGGTAGCACCGACCAATTTCATGGTGTGGATGATGAAACGACGCGAGTACACAGCCAACGACACGGTGTTGTTGATGAGGACAAATGATATGACGCCCAGGGCAATGGCTATGGCGAGCAACACTATGGTGGTGCGCTTCAGAGCCACATTAATGCTGTCGACGACGGCGGTCTGCGAGACGACCTCGTCGATAGTAGGCACCATCTCCATGCGGGCGGTGATGGTGGCGATGCTGTCACCGTTGGCATATAGGGGTTTTACTTTTACGTCGAACTCGGCACCGAAGGGGTTTTCGCCTGTAAGTTCGAGGATGTCCTGCCCCATAAGCTCGGACTCCTGCTTGAGGATAGTCTCGGCGTCGGTGAAGGTGACCGACTCGGCAAATTGAGCGGCAGCGAGTTCGCGCCCGATGCGCAAGATTTCGGCATCGGATAGCGAGCGGTCGAGCTTGACGATGAAGCCGATATTGCGGCGGATATTGTCGGTCACGGACGATGAAGCCTGCAGAGCGACAGCCAGGATGCCGAGGATTAGCAATACTAAGGTGACGCTCACCACAGAAGTCAGTTGCGAGCCGAAAGTCGAGATGCGAGCCTTGGGTTTCTTTGTCATATACTACTACACAAAACTTAGCGGACGTTGCTACCACGGGGATTAGCGGCAACGCCACAATTGGAGTGCAAAATTACAACATTTTAACCCCGTTGTCAAGTGTTTTATTAATTATTCACATTTTTAGTAAATGATTATAGGTACAGAGAAAAAGCGTCGCCCCAATCCCGGGCGACGCTTTTATGTGGTTTATCAAGGTCTAAACTATAAACCTTAAACAATCCACTATAAACAATTTTAGGCTTGGTGGGCGGGGCGGAGGAGGTCGTTGACGGTCTTGACGGGGTTGAATGTGGAGGAGGGTACCTCGACGAAGATGGTTGACCAGTCGCTCATGGCGCCGTTCCACAGACCGGGAAGCTCGAGGGCGCGGAGTTCGCGACCGCTGAAGGATTTGGAGGAGATGAAGCCGGTGTTGTGGTCGACGTAGGCGGGGAGGTCGTACTTGTTGCCATCGACATCCTTGATGTAGCACACGAGGTCGACGGGGTTGAAGTGGGTGGCGTGGTTCATCATGTCGACATATTCGGGGCAGTTCATGTCAATCTGGGTTGACTCGAGGATTTGGGGCGATACTGAGCCGTCGGTGTTGCCGGCGAGGAATGGACCGCCGCCGGGTTCGCCGTCGTTGCGCACCATGCCACAGACGCGGATGGGGCGATTGAGTTTGGCTGCGATAAACTGTGCCAATTGGGCATCAGGGAGGTCGAATTGAGGAGCCGAGATGCAGAGTGTGGTGCGCATGAAGTTGACCATCTCGTCAAGGTCAGCGCGAGTGTATTTGCCGCTGCGGAGGGTTTGGGTGTACTGGGCGACCTTGTCGTGAGCGAGGATGAGGACACCGGCGAGGACTTGCTTGTAAGTGATGGTGGATTGGCGCAAGCCTTCGGGGACGACGTTGTCGATATTTTTGATAAACACTACGTCGGAGTCGAGGTCGCCGAGGTTGGCGATGAGAGCGCCGTGACCACCGGGACGGAATACCAATTTGCCGTTGTCGTCGCGGAAGGGTTGATTGTCGAGGGTGGCGGCGATGGTGTCGGTTGAGGGTTTTTGCTCGGAGATGGAGATGTCATACTTGACACCATACTTGTTTTCCATTGCCGGGACGGCTGTGTGCAACTTATTGAGGAACAAGTCGTAGTGGTCGTGAGAGACGGTGAAGTGGAGCTTGACGATGCCATGCGAGGCGGCAGTCTGAGCGCCCTCGGCGAGGTGCTCCTCCAGCGGGGTGCGAGTGGAGGCGTCGGCGTAGCGGTGGAAGGTGAGCAACGCCTTGGGGAGAGCGCCATAGTTCATGCCATCGGGGAGGATGATTGCGGCGATGATATCTTTGTGACGCCCGGCGGCGAGGAGGGCGGCGGCGTCGGCACCGTAGAGTTTGAGCGTGGTGGCGTTGAGCTCGGCGAGGAATGGTAGTTTGTCCAAGTTGGCGAGAAGTTTACCCACGGGTGAGTCGGCGGGTGCAGTTACTTCGTTGCCGTTAACAAAGGCGAATAGTGCCTTGAACATACGCGAGGCGGCACCCGAGGCGGGAACGAATTTTGCTACATTACCACCCTTTGCCAGGTAGGCTTGCCAGCGGTCGACGGCAGCTTGCTCGTCGGCTGGGGAGAGGGCTTGGATGCCATGTCCCGGGGTAGCCGATGCAGCGAGTTTCAGGAATGGAAAACCGGTCTCAAATTTTTTCATTTGAGATTGTGCCTGCTCCGGGGTGATGCCATGAGCTTGGAGTTGCTCTAAGTCTTGTTGCGTAAACATGGTTTATTGGTTTTAGGAATTGTATTATTTGGTTATTTGGTAATGCGTTTGATGAGGTTATAAGCAGGGATGATGCCCAATTGTCCGGCGCGTGAGAGGTCGGCGATGCCGAGGCGCTCGTTGCCGAGGTGGAGATAAATAAATCCTCGATTGTACCAGGCTTCGCCCATTTCGGGCTTGAGCTCAATGGCTTTGTTGAGGGCGGCGAGCGCCGAGGTATAGTCCTCGACGGCGATGTGAACGACAGCCTTGTTGTACCAAGCCTCAGCCATGCGTGGCGAGAGCTCAATGAGATGGGCGAGGTCGGCAAGGATGTCGTCGATAGCCTTGCGCGACAGCGAGTTGCGCGTGGCAGCGTCCATTTCGACTCCGTTGTCGGCGGGGGCGGTCTGTGAGGCTTGCCA
>JBJEDD010000042.1:0-14886 GCA_051871715.1 Muribaculaceae bacterium
ATCGAGCACGCTCGCTGTGGTGATTGTGCCGATATTGGAGTCATAAATCTTGACGCTGTTGATGACGCAGTGCGACGGCACGGTGATGGTGAGGGTACCTGAATCGGTCCGGTACAAACGCCACGACTGGTCAGATGCGTAGTATTTGCCGGTGTTGGAAGTTCCTGCCATTGTGAAGGTCACGTCATCAATATACGCAGATGTATTTTTGACACCATTCTCCCAGCCATTGGCTGCAGCGTAAGCGGCTATATCGAGAGTGGCTGTCGCGCTGCCGACATATGTCGACGATATCAACACCTTGCGTGTGTCACTTGGTGTGTTGCAACTTCCATCTGATGACAGGGTAAATGCACCGAATGTGTAAATCTTTTCTTCACCGGGCACCTTTGCCAAGGTTGTAGAAACAGTCGGATTGCCGGTTTCATATACTCCATCAGCCCATAAAGCAACCGTTACGCTACTAAAGGTGCCGTGGTATGTGGCTGTAACTTCTTGTGATTCGATATATATACCATTCTCAAGGGATAGTGTAGGAGCAGAAGGAACGACAACGGTGTTATCCGCTATTGTTGCAGAGGTCTTTTCCTCATCTGCATCGTTGTAGGCTTTAACTGTGATGTCTTTGTGAACACCGGGTTCGAGCAAAATGCTTGCATTCTCGGTATAATGTGTTGTCTCTTCGATGCCAAGTACTCCTGAGACGGTGCAATATGCAGCGCCATAGGGGATTGCGAAATCGAGAGTAGTGCCCTCGAGATAATGTACCTGACCGAGACTGGTGGTTTGCTCACCGTTGAGCGTCAGCATGGGTGTGCCGAATGCTCCATCTACCGGAGTAATCTTGGAGATGTGTAGGCAATTGGCTGTGCCGTTGTTGTAGATAAAGCCTTCGATGTTATATTCGATGGTGATGTCGGTGGGACCTCCGCTATATAATAAATAAGGTACCGTGCCGTCGGTGTCGGTGATGGTCTTGTTGGCGACATCAAAGGTCACATTCTTGATTTCGATGAAATCGCTCATATACTCCGGCTCATTTACATACGAGGTCGTCTTGGTGAAGAAGGGATTTGCAATAATCGAATTGTGCTCGTCAAGTGCGCCGAGTTCTACATCAACCATTTCGGGCACGCCATTGTACAAGTTAAACTTCGCTTTGGTGCCTTCAAGGATAATGCCTGCGGTTTGATATTTCGCATCCATTGAGGTGCTGTAAATCAGTATGGGCAGAGGAGCCGAACTGCTGTGGTCGTTGGCTTGCAAGAAAACGCCGCAGCGGTACAGGATAGCCAATTTGAAATCGAGTTCGAATAGTGTGTAGCCCTGAGTTGCCTCTTTTGAGCCTTTTTCGATAAATTCTTCTACCGAAGTCACGACATTCGAGCCGATAGTGAAAGTGATGCTATTGCTCTCGGTGTTAGTGCCGTCGGTTGCCGAGACACTCACTGTGTAAGTGCCTTCTTCGGTGCAGTCGTATGTCTGAGTCTCAGTCACATCTGTTGTAGATGCTACCACTGCATCGTCTTTTTTCACTTCCAACGAGAAACTTGTTGCCACTTCGGGCAGCGAAGCACCGATAGTGATAGCGCTGTAGTATATGTCGCCATCCTTAACGCCGGTGATAGTCGGAGCCTCCAACACAGCATCGGTATAGGTGATGGTGATATCATCGATATATCGAACTGCATTAGTGCCTGTGTATGCAATTTTTACATAGCCGGTGATAGCCGGGTCCAATGTGATTGAAATATCATTCCATTTACTTTTCGTCAGGTCTGCAATATTGCCTGAGCGCCCGATTTCAGCCCAATCCGAGCCATCAGCTGATGTATAGGCTATGAAGTAAGCCTCTTTAGTACTTGTTGAAGTGGTATAAATACTAAAACTTACCTCTTGAATGTTTAAAAATTTTTTTGTTGATACCAATGAGGCTGAAGTGGCTTGACATTTAGCACTATAAGTGCCTTCAGCCGTGTGGTTGGCAACATCGCTTTGAGCGAAGTTGGTGTTGGTCCAGTCTGCGGGTATTCCACTCTCGAAGTCGAGCGTCACGGTGGCTGCCGTGATATCACACCACGAGCAAACTGTCGCAATTAAAATCAAAATGTACAATCTTTTCATACTATATACCTTTCATTTTGTTATAAAAAACAACCACCACAAAATCCACTGCCTCAATATGATGACTTGCGTGAACTTAACGATGGCTTACTATCAAATCTCTAATGCTTAAAATTTGACGCAAAGTTACCCATAAAAATCACCCCCCCAAATTTTTAACACACATTAACGTGCTATTGGGCAAGGAGGTCGAGGTAGCGGTGGGCGATGACGGGGTAGGAGTAGCGGCGGGCTGCGGCGGCGAGGGCTGCCGGCTCGATGGGCTGCTCCAGGGCGAGGCGCAATGCCTCGTGGAGGGGTCGAATGCCCTCACCGGCAGCATAGCCGGTGATGCCATCGGTGATGATGTCGCCGCGCCCGTCGTGCACATAGCCCACCGGGACGGCGCCGGCAGCTTGTCCCTCGAGCAGTGTGGCGCCAAACGACTCGTAGGTCGATGATGACAGCACCACGGCGGCATGGGCATATATTTGGCGCAGGCGCTCGGCATCGCCCACGGCTCCGAGGTGCACATAGGGTATGCGCAATTGCTCGAGAAGAGTGGTGTTGCGGCACTCGCCCACAAAGACGGCACGCGCATTGGTGTCGCCGAGCCGGTTGAGCGCTGCGATGGCATCGGGGAGGTTCTTGAATTGGTCGTCGAGACGCGCGGCACACATCACCACGAGTTTGCCGTCGGTCGGAAGCCCCAACGCCCGCCGGGTCTTCGCCGGAGTATGCACAAACTGCTCAATATCAAGAGGATTATTGATGACTGAGAGCGGTCGCGAGGCGGTCAATGCACTGTTCCGTGCCTTGTCGGCGAGCCAATTGCTCACCGCCACAAAGTGGATGGGCACGTTGTCGTAGAGCCGCATTTTGCGGTCAAAAGTGCGCGCCGAGAGGTCGTTATCGCCGGCACAGCGTCCCAGTAGCGGGCAGTAGTGGCAGTGCGAGGTGTAGAGGTCGCAGGAGCCTGCATGGTGGCACACCCCGGTGAGGTTCCACATATCGTGCATGGTCCACAGCGTGGGCTTGGACGAGGCGATACGCGCGATTTCGTCGAGGGAGAGCATCCCTTGGTTGACCCAGTTGAGGACAATGGCATCGGCATCCGACACCCATGGATGGCGGCTCAACGGCAAGCCGTCGGTGGCTATCGAAATCTTGAATAATGTCTTGCGTGATAAACCATTAGCGGCAAAAATGCGTAGATGCTCGGCGAGGAAAGGCAACCGGGCACGGCGGCGCGATGCGGCGACTGCCACACGGCTGTCGTCGTGCCGTCGGTCGAGCACCAACATGCGAGCCTCCACACCGGCGCGGCACAGTGCCTCCATGAGGCGGTATGTGACCGTTGACGCGCCACCGAGGCTGTCGCTATGATTTATCAGCGTGATTTTCATCGTTTTATCAAGCGTTGTAACTTGCCCGGCAGGGGGATGGACTCGCGGCGGATGACGATGAGCACAAAGAGTGCCAACAACGCGGCGCGTATGATGTAATTAGCAATATTCCAGGGGGTTGGGCAATAAATACCCACTACATAGAGCACGGCGGCGATGCCCACATACGAGAGGATACGTCCGGTCTCGTAGCCAATGGGGTGCTTGCGCTTGCCCACATAGTAACTTACCGCCATCATGGTGCCGTAGGAGCAGAATGCCGCCCACGCGCAGCCCATGTAGCCGATGCGTGGCACGAGTATTACATTGAGTATCACTGTGATACACAAGCCCATAATCGAAAACCACATGCCCCAGATGGTGCGGTCGGTCAATTTGTACCACAGCGACAGGTTGAAGAAGATACCAAAGAACAACTCTGCCATCATCACCACCGGCACCACCTTCAGCCCGCTGAAATAGCGTGGCGAGATGAAGTACTTGAGGAAGTCCATATAGTACATCACGCCCAAGAAGAGGATGAGCGCGAAGATGACAAAATACTTCATCGCATCGCGGTATGCCTGGTATTTTTCGTCACCGGCATCCTTGCTGCGAGCAAAGATAAACGGCTCATAGGCAAAACGAAACGCCTGGATAAACACCACCATTACGATGGCAATCTTGTAGTTGGCACCATAGATACCCAGCCCGTCGAGCACATCTCCACGCCCGGCTGCCAGGGTGGGGTAGAGCAGTTTGTCGATGGTTTGATTCATAATGCCGGCAACGCCCAGCACCAGCAAGGGTGCCGAGTAGCGTAGCATCTCGCGCCACAATTTGCCGTTGAAGCGCCAGCGGAAACCGTGCAACTCGGGGTACATCATCAGCAGATTGACCGCCGAGGCGATGAGATTAGA
The DNA here is from genome assembly GCA_051871715.1 of Muribaculaceae bacterium. Lineage (GTDB taxonomy): Bacteria > Bacteroidota > Bacteroidia > Bacteroidales > Muribaculaceae > CAG-873. The sequence continues at coordinate 4,409 of JBJEDD010000042.1, forward strand.
GAGGAAGATGTAGCCGATGCCAAATTCCGGGTCGTAGAACGTCAGTGTGAACTCCGGGCAGTAGACCATCAACACCTGCGGACACAGGAGTATGAAGAAGAGGTTCAGCCCGATATTCAGCCCGATATTGACCAAGCGGAGCAAGGCAAATCGCATCGGGCGCTTGCGGTAGCGCAGATAGCCGAAGGGGATAGCCATGAAGGCATCCAAGGCAACGCACACCGCCATCATCATCACGTACTCCGGGTGGTCGGCACACTGCATCGCCGCCGCGGCATCGCCGATGCATATCCACACTGCGCCGATAAAGAGCAACGATGTGGTAGCCAGCGAGATAAGGCATGTGGAGTACACCTCCATAGGGTCGCTCCAACGCTCGTGGTTGGCAAAGCGGAAGAAGCCGGTCTCCATGCCGTAGGTGAGCACGCACAAGGCGAGCGCCACCACGGCGTAGATTAGCGTCACGATGCCATACTCCGAGGCGGCAAACGTCAGGGTATATAGCGGCACGAGGCACCAGTTGAGGAAGCGCCCCACTATCGACGACATACCATAGATGGCTGTGTCCTTTGCCAATGATTTGATACCTGCCATAGGGATAGAATATTAACCGAAGAGCCCGAGGTCGTCCATCCCGGGACGCTTGGCTCCGAGATGCTCGTAGGCGAGGGCGGTGACTTCGCGCCCGCGAGGAGTGCGCTTGATGAAGCCCTCCTTGATGAGGAAAGGCTCGTAGACCTCCTCGATGGTGCCTGGGTCTTCACCCAAGGCAGTGGCGATGGTGCTCAAGCCCACAGGTCCGCCCTTGAACTTCTGTATAATGGTGTTTAGCAATTTGTTATCGACTTCATCGAGCCCGTAGCGGTCGATGTTGAGCGCCTCGAGGGCATAGCGAGCAATCTCGGTATCGATGACACCTGAGCCCTTGACCTGGGCGAAGTCGCGCACACGGCGCAACAGCGCATTGGCGATACGAGGCGTGCCACGGCTGCGCATGGCAATTTCGCCGGCGGCTTCGTTGGAGCACTGTATCTTCAGCAAGGCGGCGCTGCGCAAGATGATGTGGCGCAATACCTCGTGGTCGTAATATTCGAGGTGGGCATTGATGCCGAAGCGGGCACGCAACGGCGCGGTGAGCAAGCCGCTGCGAGTGGTGGCGCCGATGAGGGTGAAGTGGTTGAGCGTCAGTTGTACCGACCGCGCTCCCGGACCCTTATCTATCATTATATCAATGCGATAGTCCTCCATTGCCGAGTAGAGGTACTCCTCGACAACGCGGCTCAGACGGTGGATTTCGTCGATGAACAGCACATCGTTCTCGTCGAGCGATGTGAGGATGCCGGCGAGGTCGCCGGGCTTGTCGAGGACGGGCCCTGAGGTCACTTTGAAGCCCACGCCGAGTTCGTTGGCGATGATGCCGGCAAGGGTGGTCTTGCCCAAGCCGGGAGGTCCGAAGAGCAGCAAGTGGTCGAGGGACTCGTGGCGCATGCGCGCGGCTGCCACGAAGATGCGCAGGTTCTCCACTATCTTGTCTTGACCGCTGAAAGCATCAAAACTCAGCGGGCGCAACGCCTTCTCCACTTCGCTGTCGCCTTGTTGTGCTCGTATGTCAAATTCTTCGCTCATAGGCTTTTATGCTCTAATTTTTGTGCTATTTTTTCGACGATAGCCTCGGGCTTGATGGCGGTGAGGCACAGGTAGTCGCCGCGGTGGCAAGGTTTGTTGCCGAACACCGAGCAGGGGCGGCAGGTCATGGGCAGTTGCACCATATCGTCGTCGCTCTGTCGCCAGCCCTTGAAGCCGCAGTAGGAGTGGGTGGCGCCCCACACGCTCACTGTCGGGGTCGACGCTATCGATGCCAGGTGCATATTTGCCGAGTCCATGGTGAGCATCACGTCGAGGTGGTTGAATAGCGCCAATTCCACGGCGAAGCCGTTGCGCTTGCCGGCAAGACAGGTCGCTTGTGGGATTTTGGCTGCCCACGACTCGAGGATTTGTTGCTCGTCGCCACCGCCACCGAGCAGGAATATCCGCGTCGATGGGCGCTCGGCAAGCCGCGCAACCACGTCGTACATCATTTCGGGCGGATACACCTTGCCGTTGTGTGCCGCGAAGGGTGCGATGCCTATCCATTGCTCGCCAGCGGGCTTGGGGGCGGTGATGCCGGCAAATATCGCCGAGTCGGCGGCATTACGTCCGCCGTACAAGCCCTCGAAGTGCTCGGTGAGGGGTAGCCCGGCATGAAAGAAAGCCTCGCGGTAGCGTGCCCGTTGCGATATCAGCGGCAGCATCACCTTGTTGTTGCGGCGAGTCAGGGCGCGCTTGGAGCCTCGTCCCTTGTTGATACGCGCCACGCGGATGCGGCGCAGACGGCAGAAAATGCCCATCAAGCGGGTGCGCAACACATCGTGCAGGTCGACGAAGCAGTCGATGTGGTGCTCGCGCACCATATCGCTCACCAAGCGGCGCATGCCTCCGATGCCTCGGTATTGCTCCTTGAGGTCCACTCCCACCACACTGAGGTTCTCAGGTGGATTGACAAAGATGGCTGTCATCGCCGGGCGAGTCACCATGGTGAAGTGCACATCGGGATAGCATCGGCAGGCGCTGTAAATGACCGGGACGGTCATCGCCACGTCGCCGATGGCTGAGAAGCGCGCTATCAGCACCGACTTCAGCCCATAGGCATTGCTCGCTGTATTATTTTGCACCATAGAGCACCGGATTGGTGTCGGCGTCGTTGTACATTTTCATTTGTTTGTACACCTTCATATATTTGCGCCCGGCGGCGATATCGTCGAGGAGGGTATCGATGGCTCCGCCGAGATCCACGCGTTGCTGTAGCAGGATATCCAACTTGCCGGCACAGCGAGCGCGATGCTCGGGCGCGGCATCGGGGCGATGTGCCTCGAGGTCCATGTGGTATATCTTCAGCGCGAGTATCGACAGGCGGTCGATTGCCCATGCCGGGGTCTCGGTGTTGATGGTTGCATCGGGAGCGGTTGCTACTGTGGCATATTTATCGCGGAAGTAGGTGTCGATATCCTCAACGAGGTCGGTGCGCTCTTGGTTGGAGCGGTCGATGCGGCGCTTGAGCACCAATGCCTCGGCGGGGTCGATGGCGGGGTCGCGGATGATGTCCTCCATATGCCACTGGCGAGCATCGATGAGGTTTTTCTCAAATAACGTGTGTTCAATGGTATCCGCTGCATAGGGATTTTCCACCGGTGCGTCAATGTTGTCGGTGATGTGGTAAGCCTTGACACAGCGGTCAAAGATGTCGTTGCATTGTTGTGAGAAAGTCATATGCGTATGGCTTTAGTGTGATTTGTTAAATAATATTAATTTTTACCTTGGAGTAAGGCATTATAACGTTCGGAGTCGGTGATGAGTTCCAACGCGGCATTGAAGTCCTTGTTGAGAGGATTGGTGGCGCGGACGTATGTGCCGTTTTCATATAAGTCGCGGAGCATCAAGCCCTTGATGACAGCGGCAATCAGCGGGCGCGAGGTATTGAATTCCTCCTCGTTGTAGGGGATTTCATCTGTCTCGGCTACAGTGATGAGTTCTTGGAGCATCTCTTGCGATACCTCAAAGTTGGCAGCGAGAGCATCCTCGTCGGGATATTGCTTGCGCAGTTGCTTGCGGTTTTGCTCTATATAGTTGAGCGTGAACTTGTTGAGAGTGCCGCGAGCGATGAGGTCGCGATAGTAATGCGAGGTATATGAGGTGTCGACGGGCACAAAGACATCGGGGATGATGCCGCCGCCGCCATATACGGTGCGGTGGTTGCGCAGGGTATAGTACACCTCGGTGGTGTCGACTTTGATGCTGTCGGCGTGCCACAGTTCGCCGCTGTTGTAGCGGTTGAGCATATCGAGTTGATAATCATCGCCTTGTCCGCGAGTGTATGGCTTCTGGATGCATCGCCCGGTGGGGGTATAATAGCGCGAGGTGGTCAGGCGTATCATCGAGCCGTCGGGGAAGGGGAAGGGGCGTTGCACGAGTCCCTTGCCGAAGGTGCGACGACCTACTACCAAGCCGCGGTCGTTGTCCTGCATGGCGCCCGAGAAGATTTCGGATGCCGATGCCGAATATTGGTCGACCATCACCACCAAGCGGTCAACATTGATATCCGAGCGTGTTTCGACATTGAAGTAGGAGTCGGGAACGTGCAAGCCGCGAGTGAACACCACCGGGTCGCCGGGATTGAGGAAGAGGCTCGCGATGTCGTAGGCGGCACCGAGGTAGCCGCCACCGTTGCCCGACAGGTCGACTATCAGGTGCTTCATGCCTTGGCGGCTGAGGCGATTGACGGCATCGTACACCTCCTGGGCGGTAGTTTCACCGAAGCGAATGATGGAGATGAAGCCCACTTCGTCGGTGACCATGTAGGCGGCATCGACGCTGTAGATAGGTATGTCATCGCGCACCACGCGGAACTCAATAAGCCCGTCGGTGCCTAAACGCTTGATTTTGAGATTGGCAACTGTGCCTTTGGGTCCGCGCAGCACCTTGATGATGCCGCTATTCTTGAGTTTCTGTCCGGCGATGACGGTGTCGTTGCAACTGATGATGCGGTCGCCGGGGCGTATGCCAACCTTCTCTGAGGGTCCGCCGGCAGTGGGTTGGATGACGTAGACGGTGTCTTCGACCATGCTGAATTGGATGCCGATGCCACTGAACTTGCCTTCAAGCGGCTGGCTGAACTCGGCAGTCTCCTCGGGGGTGGAGTATTGCGAGTGAGGGTCGAGGGTCTCGAGCATGGCGATGATGGCTTGGTCAACGATGCTGTCGCTATTGACATTCTCGACATAGTAACTCTCGATGAGCACCGCTGCCATGCGCAGTTTCTGCTCGGGGGTTATCTCGTAGTTGGTACTTTGCTGTCTGCCAAAGAGGTACAGAGCGGCTGTTAATGCCAAAGATAGGAATAGTAATTTCTTCATTTTTCTTTAATTGTCGTGTGTGGTTGGGGTAAGAAAGGTGTTATATCGTGCCCGTAGGAGCGCAATTCGCGCACCGCCGAGGACGACACGGCGCCGTGCTCGGGGAGGGCAAAGAGGATGACGGTCTCGATGCCGCTGATGCGGCGGTTGAGGTCGGCGAGGTCGCGCTCGTACTCGAAGTCGCGCACCGAGCGCACTCCGCGCAGGAGCCAGCGGCACCCGTGGGCGGCGGCGACATCGACGGTGAGCGTACCGCTATATGTAATTGCCTCTACGCGAGGATTGTCGGCATAGAGGCTACGGATGGCTTCGAGGCGCTCATCGGCGGCTGCGGCACCGGGCTTGGCGGAGTTGACGCCTATGGCGATGACTACCCTGTCAAAGAGGGCAAGCCCGCGCTCCACTATCGAGGCATGACCGATGGTGAAGGGGTCGAAACTGCCGGCAAACAAGGCGCGGCGCTCTGTGTCAGGAGAGTTCGCGGTCATCTTCTATTACAAGGTTGTTGATGATAAATTCCTGGCGCTCCATGGTATTCTTGCCCATGTAGAACTCCATCAAGGCGTCAACGGCGTCTTCCTTCTGCAGGGTGACGCGTTCAAGGCGCATATCCGGTCCTATGAAGTCGCGGAACTCGTCGGGCGAGATCTCACCCAAGCCTTTGAAGCGGGTAATCTCGGCTTTGTCGCCCAGGCGCTCAATGGCATCGAGACGCTCCTTGTCGGTGTAGCAGTAGTAGGTCTCGGCATCGCGACCCTTGGAGCCGCGCGATGCCTTGAGGCTGTTGCGCACACGGAATAGCGGCGTTTGGAGCACGAAGAGATGCCCACGCTTAATCAGTTCGGGGAAGAACTGCAGGAAGAAGGTTATGAGCAGTAAGCGTATGTGCATACCGTCGACATCGGCATCGGTAGCGATAATCACCTTGTTGTAGCGCAAGGAGTCGATATCATTCTCGATGTTGAGGGCTGCTTGCAGCAGGTTGAATTCGTCGTTTTCGTACACCACTTTCTTGGTGAGCCCATAGGAGTTAAGAGGCTTGCCGCGGAGCATAAACACTGCCTGGGTGTCGGCATCGCGCACCTTGGTGATGGACCCGCCTGCCGAGTCGCCCTCGGTGAGGAAGATCGACGAGGCGGCTTTCTTGGCTTCGTCGCCGCGCACGTCGCTCAGGTGAATATTGCAGTCGATGAGTTTGCGATTGTTGAGCGATACCTTTTTGGCTTTCTCGCGCGCGAGTTTCGACACGCCTGCCATTGCCTTGCGGTCGCGCTCGCTCTCCTGGATTTTACGCAAAATGATATCGGCAGTGTCGAGATTGCGGTGCAGGAAGTCGTCGAGTTCTTTCTTGATAAAATCGCTCACATATTTTGCCACCGTCGGACCATCGGGTCCCATATCGCGCGAACCGAGTTTGGTTTTGGTCTGCGACTCAAACACAGGCTCCTCGACCTTGATTGCGATAGCAGCCACGATGCCGTTGCGGATATCGCCCGGCTCGAAGTTGCGCCCGAAGAATTCCTTGAATGTGCGCGAGAGGGCGTCCTTGTAGGCTGTGAGGTGCGTGCCACCCTGGGTGGTGTGCTGTCCGTTGACAAATGAATAGTACTCCTCGCCATATTGGCGTGCGTGGGTGATTGCCACCTCGATATCATCACCACTGAGGTGGATGATAGGATACATGGGGTCTTGTATCATATTCTGCTGCAACAAATCGAGCAGACCATGGCGCGAGACATATGTGTGACCGTTGTAGATGATGCGCAAGCCGGTGTTGAGGTAGGTGTAGTTGCGCAGCAGCGACTCGACATATTCGTCGTGGTAGACGTAGTTGGTGAATATCGAGGCATCGGGGACAAAGTGGACATATGTACCCGAGCGTTCGTCGGGCGCGTCGAAGTCTTCCTGCGAGGTGAGCACACCGGCGGCAAAGCAGGCACGGCGAGCCTTGCCCTCGCGGGTGGAGCATATCTCAAAACTCGTCGACAGAGCATTTACTGCCTTGAGACCCACGCCATTAAGTCCCACCGACTTCTTGAATGCCTTGCTGTCATACTTGGCACCGGTGTTCATCGTCGAGGCTACCTCCACCAATTTGCCCAGAGGCACGCCTCGGCCGTAGTCGCGCACCGACACGGCTCCATCGGCAATGTCTATGACGATTTCCTTGCCAAAGCCCATCATATATTCGTCAATGGCATTGTCGAGCACCTCCTTGAGTAGCACGTAGATACCATCATCGCTGCCCGAGCCGTCGCCCAATTTGCCGATGTACATACCCGGACGGCGCCGTATATGCTCCATCGGGTCAAGCGTTTGTATATCCTCTTCGGTATAGTCGGAACCCACCGCGGTAACCTCCTCGATAGGGTCAAATTCTATTTCTTGCATCATACGGCAAAGATACAAAAAAAATCTCAACCGCCGACACCTTTCCCCTCAAGTTTTATCAACTTTACAGCAAGGCTGCTGCTCGTCGTATATTGGCAAGGCGCTCCATAAATGATGTGTCGCGTTGTACTCTGCCCTTGCTATATGCAGCCTGCATATTCATCCAGAAATCGGCATCTATGCCAAGCGCTGCCTCAAGCATCATAGCATATTCGATAGTAAAATCGCGTTTGCCATTAATCAATTCATTCAGTAATGAAACTTTTACTCCGATTTCCCGGGCAAGGCGTGTTTGTGTTATCCCACGAAAATCCAATTCCTCGCGAAGGACCTCTCCGGGATGTGTAGGCTCGTAAGGACTCAAATTATTGGCAATCATTTTATATTCATTATTCATAATTTTTAAGAATTAGTGGGAGGTGACGTAGAAGATGGTGTCGGTCGCGGTGGTGATAATCCACCAGCGAGTGCCGGCATCGACCTTGGCAAGGCGCGTGGAGGTAACTTTGACAGCGCGATTGTCAATATATAGGGTCGCTGCCGAGGGGTTGAAATCGACGCGCCGCCCGGTGCCGGTGTCAATGCAGAAGAGCGCACCGCCGGCTTCGGCGCCCATTATCACTCCACAGTCGCGGTAATTTATTGTGTATTCGGGCGTTACGACGCGCTTGGCGGGGTCGGCAAGTTGCTCCACGACTTTGTCATCGCGTGTGGGTGTCACCGGGTCGGGGCGGTCGTTGTCGTCGCCTCCTCCATGGGAGCACGCCACACTGTATATAGCACTAATTATCAGTATGATACCCCACTTCTTCATGGCTTGACATCAAATAGCATACTGCCCGAGGCAGTGCTTGTGGTGAAAGTTACTTCATGCCGCCCGATGCCTATATCCACAAGGCTCATGGATGGGGAGGATATGGCTTTCCCATCGATTGACCATGACGCTGTCGACGGCACATAAGGCGAACATAGGTCAATGACCTTGTCGTCCGAGATGCTATATGAGGCTCGCAGTGGCTTGGGCGTGTTGACCGGTGGGGTCGGCTCGTCATCGGGTAGTGGCTCGCCGGCATGCTCGCCCCAGAGGTATTCGGCTAAGTCGGGAATGGCAACAAAGGGATTTTCATTGCCCTGAACGGCGGCAAGTGACTGCATCTCAGTTACTTCACGCTCGTCAACGGGGTCGGCACGGTGCCACTCCATCAATATTTCAATGCCGTAGCGCGACAGCAGAGGCCATCCTCCGTCTTCAAAGAGTTGAATGGCTCGCCCATGCCACAGCGTCTGGGGATACATCAGCGCCATATACATTAGGCGGCGGGCAAGGTCGCCACGACGGTCATCGGCAGGCTGCCACAGGTTGGTCTCTGTGCCCGAAATCAATCCGTAGCCAACAGCCCAGCCCTCGCCATAGGCGGTGGCGGTAATTACATAGCCGGGTACATACTCGCTGCGTGCATCGGCCAAGGCGCGAGGCGCTCCGAGCACGTTGTAGGCATCGGTGGGCATCTGCGCCCACCATGTCGGGGGCGCTACATAGAGCGTTGCCGTGGGATTGCTCCACCACGTGGGCGCCGGAGTCGGCTCCACAGGCGTTGTGGGTCGATTGAGGTCGGCGATTTCGGCTGCCAAGGCGGCTCCGACTGCCATGATGATGCCACTCAGGTAGTTAATCATGGCTCCGCAGGATAAAAGCATCGGCTACCTTGGCGATGATGAATACTGCGGTCATCAGCAGTACGATGGTAGCGGAGCACGGCACATCGATGGCTGCCCCGATGAGCAAGCCGCCCAGCGAGGTCGTCAGCGACACGCCCATAGCGGTGAGCATGGTGCTGCTGTAGCGCCGACAGAATATCTCGGCGGTCATGATGGGCAGCGAAAACATTGACATCAAGAGCATTACGCCCACCATGCGGATGGTGAGTACGATGCACACCGCCACCAGGACGGTCATCGTATAGGTAATAAAGCGCACCGGCAAGCCACACACGCGAGAAAAGTCGCGGTCGAACGAGCAGGCGATAATCAGCTTGTAATAGCGCGCTGTGAAGGCAATGAGCAAGCCGGCGAAACCGGCGAAGCACAGTAGGTCAACCTCACTGATAGTTAGGAGGTTGCCAAAGAGGAATGTGTTCAATTCGGGCACATATCCGGGGGTAATAAACACAAAGAATACGCCGATAGCCATGCCGAGCGCCCATATAACGGCAATTGATGAGTCCTCGCGCAGGCGGAAACGCTGCGAGAGCCCTTCCACCGCCAATGACGAGGCGATGGCAAATACCGCTGCCATCAGCACCGGACTGATGCCGAGGAAATAGCCAAGCCCCAAGCCGCCGAAGCAGGCGTGGGTGACTCCGCCCGAGATAGCGACAAGGCGCCTCGTGACGATGTATGTGCCGATGATGGCGGCACAGATGCTCAGAAGCGCCACCCCGGCGAGGGCATATTGAAAGAACGTGTAATCAAGCAGTTGGAGCATCGGCGGTAGGGTGTGTGGCACGCGCGGCACGCGCCTCTGAGACAATCAATAGTAATTCTTCGCGCACATCACCGGGCATCTCGATGCCTCGCAAACCCAGCGAGCGTGCCCACGGGGCGATGTCGTCGGGCAACAGGGTGAGCAATACGTCGCGAAATTGCTCGCTCTCCTCTGCGGTATATGAGTCGGGGCGGCGACCCTTGTAGGCATCAAGTTCCTCATCATCAAAGTATTCTATCTCGGTCGATACCGAGGTGAGGAGCGAGTCGCGCTCGCAGGTGACGTGCATGCCACAGCATTGCTGCTCGGGCTCGACAGCGGCAGGTGCCTCGGGGTAGCGGCGCCGATAGCGCTGCTCGATGAGCCACAGTGCAGTGCCCACTACCACAATGGCTGATAATATTATGAGCGCCGCGGTCAACATTCGTCAAGTATCTCTACGCTAAATCCCGCGTCGCGCAGGTCGTCCCAAAATCCGGGATATGATTTATCGACAGCCTCGGCACCTTCAATGACCAAGGTCGGCACGAATGCCCCTATGGCGGCAAATGACATCGCCAAGCGGTGGTCGCCGTGCGAGTCCATGCGGGGCAATTCGGTGATGGGGCGGGTAGCCCCTTCCCATGCGAGGAAGTCCTCGCCGCTCTCCAGGA
>JBJEDD010000043.1:0-3748 GCA_051871715.1 Muribaculaceae bacterium
AGACCGGGCAACGCGAATATCGTGGCAACAAAATCCACCTCGATGACAACTCCATACTCCTCATCGAGGGCATCCACGGGCTCAATCCACAACTCACCGAGCACATCCCCGACGAGATGAAATTCCGCCTCTATGTGTCGGCTCTCACTACCATCTCTATCGACGACCACAACTGGGTGCCTACCACCGACAACCGCCTGCTGCGCCGCATCATCCGCGACCACAAGTTCCGCGGTACCGATGCCGTGTCGACCATCAAGCGATGGCCCAGCGTGCGCCGTGGCGAGGAAAAATGGATATTCCCATATCAAGAGAATGCCGACGCTATGTTCAACTCCTCATTGATGTTCGAACTCAGCGTGATGAAGGACTATGCCTTCGGCATCCTGCGCAATGTGCGTCGCGATATTCCCGAGTTTGCCGAGGCGTACCGTCTCCTCCGCTTCCTCAGTTATTTCCAGCCCATCGACCCCGCCTGCGTCCCCTCAACATCCCTCCTGCGCGAGTTCCTCGGCGGCTCCTCCTTCCGCTACTAATACCCGACTTGTGCAAAAAATGCACAAGGTTATTTGAGGGTGAAGGCGGCGCGGATGGCGTTGCGGATTGCAGTGGCGGCGGGGGTGTCGCGTCGACGAAGGATGGCGAGGACTGCCTCGATGAGGGCGCGACGGTCGTTGCGCTCGAGCCCGCATAGTTCGGCGACGCGAGTCTCGATGAGCATCTGCTTGTAGTTGAATACGCGCAGCACGGCGGCATAGTCGCCGCGGTCGTGGTATCGGGCGAATTGTCGCATGAGGTTGTTGTAAGTTTCGCGAGGATTGAGCAAGCCGGGGAGGTCAATGAGGTGGTCCTCGAGGGCTTCGATATTGTCAAATTTGCCGTCGACGCGAGTCTGGACACCGCGCTTGATGCGGTGGCGGGTGTGTTCGAGGGCTTGCTGTTGCATATTGGCATTGAACAGGCGCAGGAGGTTGCGCTTGATGCGCTCAAATGCCTTGTCGGGTTCGCGATTGTTGACTGCGGCGACGGTTTTCACCACGTCCTCGAGCATGAAGATGTTCTCTATTTCGGCTACGTCGGGCACGAGTATGCCCCGCGAGCGCAGGTATTCGACTTCCTTGAAGTCGCGGCGGTCGCGGTCGACGATGCCCACGGCATCGAGGTCGTGGAAGGCGCGCAGGGTATTGAAGGTGCGCGTTGACTCGATGACGCGGTCGCAGGAGCCCAGGGGCTTGACGGTGTACTCGGGGAATACCAGGGGGTAGAGGCGCGCGTCGTAGGAGTGGGTGGCGTCGCCCTCGATAAACATCACAGGCTTGCGCTCGCCGATGATGGCGAGGAATACGTCCTCGGGGATGCCCTCGGCGGCTTGGATGCGCTCATATTGCCATGTGGCGGCGTCGCTGTCGCAGCCCTTGACCCAGATGATGTCGCCGGGGATGCGCGTGGCGGCGAAGGCGAGGTCGTGGGTGGTGTAGACAAAGGTGCAGTCGGGGCGCATAGCCTCGATGCGGTCCCACAGGGGGCGTATCGACGAGGGATGGAGAAACATCTCGGGAGCGTCGACAAATACCACGGCGCTCGGTGGCGCCAGCAGGGCAGCTCCGAGGTGGTAGAGGACGGTTTTCTCGCCGTCGCTGAGGCGGTTGGTCGAGAATGGGTCGGCGCCGATATCGTTGCCGATGAGCATGCGTCCGCGGGTGAGGAGTATCTTGTTGCCGGGGAAAATCTGCTCCCAGTTGTTGACGAGGGTCTGCAGGCGATGGTGAGGGGCGGCGATGTCGCGAGCGTCGTCGCCGAGGTGCTCGGCAAATAGTTCGATGGCTGTCTCGTTGATGAGGAGGGCGATTTGGCGGTCGAAGGCGCCGGTGATGTCGGGGCGGATTAGAGGTGAGCGGTGCACGGCGTCGTGATATTGGCTGTCAATGGAGCCGGGCAGTGGGTCTTCGTCGATATTGTCGTAGATGGCTCGTAGAGCCGACATCTTGTATGCTCTGCCGCCGAGCGAGGCTGCCAGGGTGGCGGTGAAGCGTGTCTTGCCGGCGCCGTTGGCACCGATGATGGTGAGGCGCGAGGTGTTGAGGGTGATGGGGTTGCCGCCACAGCGGGCGGGGAGGCAGATTTTCATAGCAGGGTAGATTAAAAGGTGGATAAGGCATTAGCGCCCCCGTGGGGAGGCGCTAAGGTATCAGGGTAGGTGGCTTTCCTTGATGATGAAGCGTGCCATGCGATAGGACTCGTAGGCGGTGCGAGCGCGTCGCGAGGCGATAGCCAGCCCGTGCTTGCCGTCGAGCCACGACAGGTCGATGGTGTGGGCGGCGATGAAGGCACCGGTGGCGTGCATTGCTGGTGCCATGGGGCATATGCCGCTCGGATTGGCAGTGGCGAGCACGCGCGCCTTGAGGGCGGCGAGGCGGTTTTCCTTCTTGTGAAATTCGGCGAGCGACGAGCAGCGATAGTGGTGGATGGTGCCGGGCAGCGGCTCGGGGTTGACGCTGTCGGGGAAGGAGACCGAGTCGGAGAAGTCGCGGAGGTTCCAGTTGGCATATCGGCGGTTGAACAGGCGCACCTGCCACACCGGCTCGTAGCCCGAGTGCTTGAGGGGCTTGCCGCAGAAGTAGTTGAGGATGTGCACCGAGTAGACACGATGCTTGAAGCCCTCTTCTTTGGCTTTGATCAGGTAGGAGCGCAACTCTTCGTCGATGACCTCATCAGCATCTATCGAGAGTATATATGAGTTGGAAGCCAAGCCGGTGGCATACTGGCGTTGGCTTCCAAATCCTTGAAATTCGCGTTGAGTGACCTTGCAATTATATCGATTGCAGATCTCGATGGTGCGGTCGGTGGAGTAAGAGTCAACGACAATTATCTCATCGGCAACGCCTTGCAGGGCATTGAGACAACGCTCGATATTATTCTCCTCGTTGCGAGTGATGATGGTGGCGGTAATCTTCTCCATGACCATTGTTGCGTATTACATATGGTAACGATAGGTGCCGTTCTTGTCAGCCATAAACCATGCGGTGCCGGCAAACTTGGCGCGATAGACGTCGAAATCGGCTTCGCGGAGGGCGTCCTTAAAGTCCTCGGGGACATTGCCGCGGAAACGGTAGCCGTTCTCGTACACGGCGACAGCGCCGTCTTCGGTGATGCAGCACGACCACAATTCGCCATAGTCGTTGCAGCCCTCAAAGAGCCAATTCTTCAGCGTCGACGACGAGGCGGCAATGTGCTGGTCGGTGATGATAATCCACTCGCCCTGGTCGGTGAACGATACCGAGGTGATTGTCTCGCCGTTGCGGTGGTAGGTCTTGAATTTGTCTGCCATCTCGCTGGGTATGCCGCTCCACCAGCCATCGTTGGTGTCGTACAGGATTATCCAGTTGCCGTTCTCACTGAGGCATACATCTTGGATTGTATTGCCATCGGTATTGAGTTCTTTGATACGAGTGCACATATCTGTGGGACACTCGCTATATGAGTATCCGTTTTTGGCATAGAGCGCCAGGTCGCCATTGGTCTTGGTGATGGCTACATTCTTACATTCGCCCCAATTGCTGATGGAATTGCGGATATATTCGCGACTATTCTGCGCATTAGCATTGATACCAACACATACTAATGCCAATAAGAAAACAATGCGTAAAATCTTGTTCATATCTGAATGATTTGGTTAACTTTTGTTTATACACGGCAAAATTAATGAAATTTAACCGCCCCACAAAATTTTTTACCAATTTTTTCTCAC
>JBJEDD010000044.1:0-14621 GCA_051871715.1 Muribaculaceae bacterium
CATTGACGTCAATCGATGATGCCAAAGGCACATTGAACTCGAGAGTGCCGACCATGAACGACATAGCGGCGGCATCCTTACCGGCATTTTCGTTGATAGAGTCAACGTTAGCCAACTTGGCAACCAACGCCTTAATGCGCTCGGGCAGAGTGCCTAAGACATTGAGGGTGAGCACCTCGCGTGCCGGAATATTCTTCTTGGCACGAACGGCACGCACGCCGGCGATTACCTCCTTTGCCAACTCGATATCAGCAAGGAGCTGAGCATCAGTGGCTTGAGCAACGGGCATCGAAGCGTACATGATTGACTCGCCATCGGCACGAGTATCAATGTGCTGCCACAATTCCTCGGTGATGAACGGCATGAAGGGGTGCAACAGGCGCAATAGTGAGTCGAAGAAGTCGCTGGTGGCTTGATATGTGGCGCTGTCGATGGGGCTGCCATATGGGGGCTTGACCATCTCAAGGTACCATGATGAGAACTCGTCCCAGAACAGGCGATAGACAGCCATCAACGCCTCGTTGATGCGGAATTTATCCATCAGGTCGTTGACCTCATCAATGGTGGCAGACAACTTGGAGTTCATCCACTCAACGGCGAGGCGCGAAGTCTCGGGTTGAGCGACTTCGGCGACCTCCCACCCCTGCATCAGTCGGAAAGCATTCCAAATCTTGTTGCAGAAGTTGCGACCCTGCTCGCAGAGGCGCTCGTCAAACATGATATCGTTGCCGGCAGGAGCGGCGAGCATCATACCCATGCGCACGCCATCGGCACCATACTTGGCGATGAGTTCAAGTGGGTCGGGCGAATTACCCAGCGACTTGGACATCTTGCGACCGAGTTTGTCGCGAACGATACCTGTGAAGTAAACGTTCTTGAAAGGCTCGCGCCCTACATACTCATATCCAGCCATAATCATGCGAGCCACCCAGAAGAAGATGATATCGGGACCGGTGACAAGCGTAGCGGTGGGATAGTAGTAATTAATCTCCTCATTATCAGGATTATTAATACCATCGAAGAGGGTGATGGGCCATAGCCACGAAGAGAACCAAGTGTCGAGAGCATCCTCGTCGCGGCGGAGGTCATCAGCCTTGACAGAGGCACAGCCATCGATGGCTTGAGCCTTGGCGAGGGCAGCCTCGGGCGTCTCGGCAACTACGATGCGTTCCTCGCCGGTAACGGGGTCGTTGAAATAATAAGCCGGGATGCGGTGTCCCCACCACAGTTGACGCGAAATACACCAATCTTGGATATTCTCGAGCCAATTGCGATATGTAGTCTTGTATTTCTCGGGTACAAACTTGATGATGTCGTCCATTACCGGTGCGAGTGACTCGTGAGCGAAGTGGTCCATCTTGACAAACCACTGCATCGACAAGCGAGGCTCGATAGCGACCTTGGTGCGCTCGCTCATACCTACATTGTTGGTGTAGTCCTCGACGCGCTCCATCAAGCCGGCGGCTTGGAGGTCTTGGGCGATAGCCTTACGACAGTCGAAGCGGTCCATTCCCACATACATACCGGCACACTCGGCGATAGTGGCATCGTCATTGAAGATGTCAATTACCTCGAGGTTGTGAGCCTTGCCGAGCATATTATCGTTCTTGTCGTGAGCCGGAGTGACCTTGAGGCAACCGGTACCAAACTCGATGTCGACATAACGGTCCTTGATAACGGGAATTACGCGATTAACCAGAGGCACGACTACCTTGCGACCGCTGAGCCAGCGATTCTTGGGGTCTTTGGGATTGATACACATAGCGGTATCACCCATAATGGTCTCTGGACGAGTGGTGGCGACCACGGCATAGTAGCGACCATTGTCGTCGACGTGCATCACCTCACCCTCGGCAGGAGCACCGGGCGCGGGCTCACCATCGGCAAGATAGTAACGCAAATAATAAAGTTTGGACTGCTCTTGCTCAAAGAACACCTCATCATCACTAATAGCGGTGAGGTTCTTGGGATCCCAATTGACCATGCGCAATCCACGGTAAATCAAGCCCTTGTCATAGAGGTCACAGAACACCTTGGTGACGCTGAGATTGCGTTTATCGTCCATGGTGAAGGCGGTGCGGTCCCAGTCGCACGAAGCGCCCAACTTGCGCAACTGGCTGAGGATGATGCCACCGTGCTTGCGAGTCCACTCCCAAGCATGGTCGAGGAATTGCTCACGAGTGAGGTCGGTCTTCTTGATGCCCTCGGCGGCGAGCTTGGCGATGACCTTAGTCTCGGTCGAGATAGAAGCGTGGTCGGTGCCGGGCACCCACAGAGCATTCTTGCCCTGCATGCGAGCACGGCGCACCAGGATATCCTGGATGGTATTGTTGAGCATGTGTCCCATGTGGAGGACACCGGTAACATTTGGCGGGGGAATAACGATAGTATACGGCTCGCGCTGGTCGGGGACAGAGTGGAAGAGTTTGTGGTCGACCCAATACTGATACCATTTGTCCTCAACTTCAGCCGGAGAGTATACGGTTGCTAAATCTTTCATTTGTAGTGTCAAAAAAATAGTGGTTTACCAATTATTCTGCAAAGTTACAAAATAATTGGCAAACCACCGATTATTGGGCAAATGCTTTTATTATTTAATGAGATATTGCGACGAAATCGACTCGTTGCAGTGAACGCGGCGGATAGTGTCGGCAAAGAGACGTGCCACCGAGAGGATAGTACACTTGGAGCAACCCTTTTCATAGGGGATAGAGTTGGTGAAAATCATCTCGACGAGCGAGCAATTCTCGACGCGCTCAGTAGCGGGGTCGCTCATAATAGCATGTGAGCATAGGGCGCGGACACTGCGAGCGCCGTTCTCCATCATGAGGTCGGCAGCCTTGGTGATAGTGCCGGCGGTATCCACCATATCGTCAACAAGGATTACATTCTTATCCTTAACGTCACCGATAACGGTCATATTCTCAACGACATTGGCTTTGGCACGTTGCTTGTGGCACAACACCAAAGGCACATCGAGATACTTGGCATAACTATTAGCACGCTTGGCACCGCCCACATCGGGGGTGGCGATACACATATTCTCCAATTTGAGCGACTGGATGTAGGGGATAAACACCGACGAAGCATAGAGGTGGTCAACAGGGATGTTGAAGAAGCCTTGAATCTGGTCGGCATGGAGGTCCATGGTGATAACGCGGTCGATACCGGCGGTCACCAAGAGGTCCGACACCAATTTGGCAGCGATAGAGACACGCGGCTTATCCTTGCGGTCCTGGCGAGCCCAACCGAAATAAGGAATCACAGCGATTGTAGATTTGGCAGATGCACGCTTGGATGCATCAATCATAAGCAACAGCTCCATGAGGTTGTCGCTGTTGGGGAATGTAGACTGCACGAGGTAGACCTCGCAGCCACGCACCGACTCTTCAAAAGACACCTCAAACTCGCCATCGGCGAAGCGTTGGATGTTCATTTTACCGAGTTCAACACCGAGTTCATTACAAATTTCCTCCGCCATATAGCGCGATTTAGTGCCGGCGAAAATTTTGAATGGGGGAAGGTTGGATTCCATAGGGGTTTTTATTGGTTGGTATGTGATTTTAAAGAAGATTTCTTACATTTCCACACGACAGCGCCGTGGGCATTGATGTGAGTGGCAAAGGGCTCGTCGGGCGAGAAGAATTTGCGAGCGCGTTGTCCGGTGAGCAAGTCGGTGAACATAGCGCTACCAGGGTTGACACCCAAGCACTCGCAAGCGTGAGCGGGTACATTCACCTTGACCTTGGCATCAGTATCCGAGAAGTTCACGGCGATGACAATCAACTCGTCACCGGCGCTACGCACGAAGGCAAAGTGACGATGCGGATTGAGGTGCTCGTTCTCGTAATTGACATACATGAGGTCGAAAAGCGAGCCCTCGCGGAGGGCTTTCTCGGCATTGCAGAGATAGAGGACTCGGGCATATAAGGCGCGGAGCGACTGCTCCTCGTCGCTGAGATGACCATCACAAGTACCGCGATTGAGCCAACGACGCAGCGTGGGGATACTCCAATAATCGAAGATTGTAGTACGCCCGTCATGCCCGCTATAGCCCTCGGCATCAGCGGCTTTCTCGCCCAACTCCTGACCGGCATAGAGCATAAACGGACCCGAGGACATCATGGCGCTGACAATCAGCGAGGGAGTCACACGCGAAGCATCGCCGGCATATTGCTCGGAGGCGAAGCGCTGCTCATCGTGGTTCTCGAGGAAGTTGAGCATATTGTCGCGGATACCCTCGACGGCTTGCCAGCAATTGGTGAGCGTGGCAGCCGACCAATTGGCAGTCTCAATGCCACGGAGAGTATCGTAGAGGTTGACCTTGTCGTAGAGGTAATCGAATCCGGCTGTATAGATGAATTGGCGATACAGCCCGATGTCATATATTTCGGCAATAAAAATCAAGTCGGGATTGAGTTCCTTGACCATAGGGATAGCCCAGCGCCAAAAATCGACAGGGACCATGTGGACCATATCGCAACGGAAGCCATCGACACCGCGAGCAGCCCAGTAGCGCAGGATGTGCACCATCTTGATCCATGTGGGCGGAATGGGGTCGAAGTGACGCGAGCCGTCGCCGTAGTCATAGCCATAGTTGAGCTTGATGGTGTCGTACCAATTATTGATGCCGGGGAAAGCAGTGAAGCAGTCATCGCCGGAGGCACGCGCCGGAAATTCCACATAAGCATCATCGCCCTTGCCGAGGTCAACACCTTGAGGGGCAAACTGTTGGCGAGTGATATAGTAGAAATTATTGGTCGGCGAGAAGAACATCTCCTTGTTGTCGCCGTGCCCGAGGTCTTCGATGTCGCCGGGAGCGCAGTCGGAGTGATATTGGCGCCCGACATGATTGGGCACAAAGTCGATAATTACCTTGAGCCCGGCTGCATGAGTACGCTCGACCATCTCGTCGAACTCGTCCAGGCGATGCAAGACATTGACAGCCAAGTCGGGGTCAACGTCATAATAATCTGTGATGGCATAGGGGCTACCGGCTTCGCCCTTGACCACATGAGGGTTATGGCGAGGGATACCATAAGCCGAATAGTCGGGACGATGGGCATGCTCAATAACACCGGTGTACCACACATGGGTGACACCGAGTGCCTTGATTTCGCTTAAAATCTTGTCAGTGATGAGATTAAACTTGCCCGAGCCATTTTGCTCAATAGAGCCACCGGGCACCGGCGAACAATTATAGTTGGTGAACAATCGCGGGAGCAATTGATATATAATTGGTCTCCGTTTGGCGGTCAGACGCAAGTCTTTTGACCGAAGATGTGGTAGTTTTTTGGCTCCTTTTTCCACAGCGTTGGAAGTTTGAGACAAAGTTACAAAAAAGAAACAAAACGTCAAAAGAAAAATAAATAATGAGTGAAAAAAATCCCCGGCGCGGGCGGGCGCCGGGGATTTATAGATAGGTAAGCGAGTACTATTCGTAAACGAGTTCGAGGTCATCGACCCACATCTTGGAGCCTTCGCCACCGACGAAGTAGTCACCGCCGATGGATGCCGAAGCGGTCACCATGATGTTGGAGGGCTTGACATCGTTGCGGACGTAGGTGATAGGAATTTCAAACTCGATCAAGTCGCTGCCTGCAGTAGCCTCGGTGAACTTGAGTTCGCCATAGCCGATAACTTGAGCGGCATTCTTATCGAACAACTGCTTGGTAGCGGTGTTGATGATAACAGGATACGACTTGCCGGAGGTGTCATCAGATTTCATTGTAGCATCGAGCAGGGCGATGTAGATGATGCCATTGTCAGTGTCGCCCTTCTTGAGAGCAGGATAATCACTGCTCTCGAAGTTGACGGTTGCCGGTGAGTACTTAACCCAACCCTTGAGGGCAACGGGACGGCTGGTCCATGTGCGACCCCAACCGATAACGCCGTTAGTACCTTGAGTGCGTAAAAATTCGCCAACGAACATATTACCGGCAGCAAATTTCACAACCATATTGATTGAGTTGAGACAAGCCGAGTATGTACCACCGTGCTTGGTATCGCTATCGGGATATGTGGGAGGATTGCCGCTGAGGAATGAGGTGTACTGCTGCAAAGCGGGGTTGCCCGAATCCCAGAACATATCTTGACCATCGGCATAGAGCCAATAGAGCTTGCCGTTCTTGGTCCAAGACTCGAAGTCGCTATTGGGCAACTGATTGACATTGTCAGTGGTGAAAGTTTCAACCACAGGCGAGTCGTAGGCGTCGCAAGCGGCGATATACTCATACTTGGTCGAGGGCTCAAGACCGGTGACAGTGGCAGTGAAACTGTTGCCATCAACAGTAGCGTCGACCGAAGTCCATGCCAGAGTACCATACTTGCGATACTTGATGACGGGGTTGGTAGCAGCCTCAGCCTTGATGATTTCGCCACCGAGAGTAGCCTTCATCGACCAAATATCATAGTCGTTGCAAGCGGCGGTAGCCACGGGAGCATCGCTGACATTGATAGCAAAAGTGGCTGTGCCCGATTTGCCATTGCCGTCGGTAGCGGTAATAACAATCGAGTACTGACCGTCGGTCAAGGCGTCCATGAATGCCGATGCGAAGACAAGTTTCATAGTGGTAACGTCCTCGGCATCATGATACTCGATAGTGTTGGTGATACCGGCATCGATAATAGCCTGACGCAGAGCGTCGTCGGTCATCTGAATAAGGTCGAAGTCGGTGACATCAGCACCAAAGAGAGTGGTAAAGTAATCCGAGGCAAGGGTAACACCGCTGAGTTGACCGTTGGCTTGAATCCACACTGAATGGCGACCGAAGGTACCAGCCTCACCACGTTGTTCTTGATTGATATCAAAGTTGATACCCTTGATGGTGGGAGCGGGAATGATAGGAATTTCGTTCTCCACGTCGATAGCGGTCTCATCGACATCGATAGTGACGTATGCGCCGCCGATTTCGGTATCGGCAGGAGTACACTTAATATTTAATGTATAGAGGGTAGCGCTCTTGGCTTCGAGGATATCGCCCTCGCGAGTGTAGGTATCGCCATTGTTGAGAGTACCGGTGAGCACCCAGTGGAGGTCCTTATCGCGAGAGTTCATCATGAAGTAGCCGCGCTGGTCGGTGTTACCGACATACTCAAGAGAGCCTTGCGAGTGGCTCACGGTGAGGGTGTAGTTGCTGAGCACCTCATCGACCGTGGCGTCGTAGTTGGCAGCAACGACAACGTTGGCGATTTTACAAGTAACGTTCACCGACTTGTTATCGCCGCGCGAGAGGGTAAATTCCTCGCGCCCCTTGAAGTAGCGGTCGTCAAACGAGGCGGGCACAGAGTCACCGGTCCACACTTCAGCGACATAATTGCCGCTCATGAGTTTGATACCGGCAGCGGGAATCTCGGCAGCGCCGTTGAACTTGCGTACAACGCCGGCGGGGCTTGAAATCCAGATGATAGCCGACTCCTTGAGTTCGTCGACAGTGGCACGCGAGCGCACCTCGACATCACTATTAACGGTAGTCGAGAGGTGCAGGGTAGCCTCGCCCTCGCTGATTATGGGTTCATCGCTCGAGCAAGCGGTGACGCCTGTGGCAAGCATAGCAGCCATCAAGGCAATTCCATATATCTTTTTCATAATCATTCAGGTACAGTGAGGATGATATTACGCACCTCGTTATTGCCTTGGTTGTCGGTAACATCGATGGTGAAGGTGTGAGTACCTGGGAAGCCACCGAGCAGCACGAAGAAGCTGGTAATATCGAAGTTAACTTCAGTTTGATTGAGCACTGCATCGCCGTTGGCAAGACCGAAGGAATCGAAGGTGGAAGCCAAATCGCCGGGATAAGCCAAGTCGGCACCGGAGAGGGTGGCGGTGGTATTGGCAAAGTCTTCGTTGGTCGAGTTGATGCGGATAATCAGGTGAGCGATGCCATTGGGAGCGGTGATGAGCACGCGACCGTCGGTCTGGTCGGCAGCGGGCATCGGGGTGTCAAATTGGAGCACGCTCTCGAATGTGATGGCAGACTCGACAACTTGACCGGGAGCGACTACGCGATATGTCGACGACTGACCCTTGGTATCGGTACCCGAGAGGGTGATGCCGTGGGTGCCGGTGAACTCGGCACATTTCTCAAAAATCTTGGTGAGGTCAACGACCACCGAGGTGGCGCCATCAACAGCCGAAGCAGCGGGCAAGCCCCAAGTGGCGACAGCCGAAGCAGCTGTGCCGGGGTTGGCGAGGTTGACACCGTTGATATCAGTGAGGGCAGCAACGAGGTCGCTGTTGTCGCTATCGATGCCAAGGGTGAGGACCGACAGAGCATCGGGAGCGGTAACAGTGAGGGTCTTGGCGCTCTCATTGTACTCGATAGTAACCTTCTCGGAGAACACCTCGTTGCTACCGGGACGGTCGTCGGGGTTGAGAGGCTCCTCATCGCCGATATTGGCGCTGCCGGTGAGGTCCTCGTTGGTTACCGACATATCGATATTGATACCGGTCGAGGGGTCGATGTAGCCGACTTCCTCCTCAGGTTCAACGTTGTTGTTCTTGAGCGTGAAGTTGAGGATGCGGTGCTGACCGGCTTCAATGTCGGTGTAGGTCTTGCAGATATACTCCGAGTAGCCCTTGACAGTGCCGGTGAAAGTGGCAATCATAGTGGTCGAGCCGGGGACGATGGCGAAGTAACCTGCGCGGGTCTCGTTGGGGGTGAACTCCAACCTACCCTCGTCGTTTGCCTCGACAACAACCTTTACGTCATCGCCCATAACGGCACGGAGGTCATCGTTGAAGTTAACGGTCACCTTGAGCGAGGCAAATTTGCAAATAACGCGGTTAACCTCGGTAATCTCGTTATTGATGATGTCAAATTCTTGAGAGCCTTCAAAAAGGGGCTCATCCCAAGCAGCCTTAGCCACCTCGTGCGACTTGACATCGACGCGGTAGTGACCGACAGGGAGGGAGAAAATCTCGGGCATGGTGCCGTAGGTCCATTGCTCGACTTTTTCGTCCTGGTCATCGTAAATGGTAACGATGAACGGATTGAGGTCGACGGTGTAACGGGAATTGTCACCCATTACACGCTCGGCATTATCGACCTCCACGCCGAGGGACGAGAGCGCCAACTGTCCTGTATTGGTGACAGGATAGTCGACCGCCTCGCTACAAGAGCCGAGGAAGGCAATTGCGCCGGTCAGCGTGAGTATTGATATAAAAGTATTTTTCATTTTTAGTGATTGACGCAATTAATAATTAAATGTAACATCATCGATATAGAGTTGCGAACCCATATATGTACCACGACTCAAATTCCCAAAACCGGGACCACTCAACCAGCTGGAATTCTTTGTAAGAGCATCGCTGATATTGGTGGAGAGGAAACGTACATATACCTTGGCAGCCTTAACTTTGCTTGTATACGAGAGGTTGAGAGTAACCTGAGTATAAGCACTTTGAGCGCTGAGGTCAGTTATAGCCGAAGCCAATACATTGCCCGAGGCATCCAACACTTGCACAAGAGCCTCGCCGTGGTCCGAAGAGTTCTTGGCAGTATATTTGTACCAGAACGACAGCGACGAAGGACGCGAAGCAAATTCAATACCACAATTGAGATCATCAGTATTCAATGGTCCCGAACGATCGGTGTATCCTGAGGGACGTGATTCGCGATTACTGCCGAGATGTAACAGACCTGGGTCAATATAATTGCAAACGCCATCTACTCCGAACCAAGCAGTATTACCGGCACCCCAGCCGCAAGTGCGAATGAGAGCTGCATTGCCCGAGTGCGAGTCGGTAGTCGCTATGGTACCCGAAATTGTGTCGTAAGCATAATCACTGGCAATACTTGTATGAGCACTGGTAGTCATAATATTATTTGTGCCCCAACCATCAAACATAATCAATTCCCAATTGCTGCCACTATCTGTCTCACTAACATCGGCATCGAGGTTGCCATTGGGTATCTGAGCGGCAGTCTCGGTGGTGATAGTCTTGACGGGAGCCAGGTCGAGAGGCAGGTCGCCGTTTTTCACCTTAATATAATATGTAGTAGCGGGAGTAAGCCCGGTAATGCCCAGCATCTTATTTTCAACATCAATCGCTGTAGACATTGCCGAGTAGCCGGTACCATCAGTCGAAATATAAATGCTTGCATCGTTCATCATCTCGGTGAGGAGGCTGATGTTGCTGTCCTGCTCACCGATAGTCACCGGGATGTAAGCCCGGGTTGCGAACACATTGTCTGTTTCAGTCGATGGTACCACCATAGGGTCCCTGGTGATATCCATTTCTACGCTGCCCAAGCCCTCGGCAGAATAGCGCATCTTGAGGGCGGCGGTGTTATCCACGCCGGTGATGGTGGCGGTAGCGGCGTAGGTATTATTGCCGGTATTGGTGAATGAAGGCGTAAATACGCTCCAAGTACCACGGCTGTTGAAGTATTCAAATTTGCAATAAGTAGCAGGGTCGCCACCATTGAACTCGAGGTCGAAGGTAAGCAAATCGGCACCTACATACATCTGAGTGTTGGTGACGTTCATGCGCAAGGGCTCGGCTTGTACCTTGAAGGTGAAGGGATCGGACAACTTGCCCAATTTATCCTTTACAACGATGGTGAAGGTGGTGACGTTGTCACCGCTGCCGAGGTACGAAATGTTGGCGAGAACGTTGGTGAAATCTGCAACAGCCAACTTGTCGGGGTTCTTGAACAAGCCGCGGCAAGCGAAGCCGAGGTCGGTGAGTGTTGTTTGCTCGGTAGTTGTAGCGGCAACGAGGTCGATTTCGGCAGGCCAATTGCGAGCCAGCAACGACGAAGATTGAGTGGTGAGAGTAACAGCCGAGAGACCGCCACGAGCGATGATGTCGCACACAAACTCGCTGCTGAGCACCTGACCGGGCACAAACAAGAAGGTCTCGTCGGGGTTGAAGCCCTTGGCGGTCACTGTAGGAGCGGGCGCGTTGAGCACCTCATCGCTGATATCGATGGGCGGGAGGTCGCCATCGGCAAGGTTCTCGTCAATATCTATGACGATGGTAGCCGAGCCGGCGCCACCGTTGCCGAGGTCGACAGTCACGGTGTAGTGGCGAGCGGCAACAGCATCAAAGGATGCTACTTCCAACTTGCCACCATTGCCATTAGGCTTGACGAAGTCGACACTGAGAGTCACGCGACCGGGCTTGACGTATGCCGGACGAGTCTCGTCAGTGGCAAATTCGATAAACTGACCTCCGACGCTGTGTACCTCGGCGCTATACGAGGTCATGTAATCCTTGAAATTGTCGGTGTAAACAACTGATACCATCGAATTTACGACACCGGCAACAACATGAACCGGAGTGGTGAGGTTTTCCTCAACGACCAAATTCTGAGTACCATAGAATGCCGGTGACTCAAAGCCCTCGGTGTCCTCATCACCGTAGAACACTTCCATAGTGTACTTGCCCGCCTTGAATGTGCGATCCAAGGGGAACTCGGCTACACTATTCCATGTCTCGGTGAACGAGCCATCTGAGGAAGTAAGTCTCACCGACAAGTCGGCGGGAGTGATGTCGGTGTACTCGGCACGCGACGAGCGTCCCGAAGCCACAGAAGCATCGACCTCCGTAGAAAGAGAAATCTTGCCGGTGCCCTGACCGAAGCCTAAGCCGATGCCATCGCTACAAGCGACGGTCATAGCCGTTGCGAGCACAAGAACAAGTCCCTTCAAGATTGTCTTCTTCATTGTGTAATTGTTTGATATTTAATTAGTTAATAATATTCACGTCTATAGGGCTTACAACTATGCCTTCTATCGAAAAATTACGCAAAAATACACAATTTCTGCCAATTGACAAAATAAAAACAAACAAATTGGCAAAAATGGACAACAAATCGGTGAATTGTACCACCGAATTAACAAAAAAGAATCAAAATGTCCAGCGATGCAAGCGCAGGCGCAGTTTCAGTTTACGGATAAGATTAAGGGGTTTGCGGCGAATACGCCCCTGATAATTAGCGATGTAATCGTCAACGGCATCGAGCACACGCGCCGAGTTCTTACCATCGCGATGCACTTCGTGGAAAGAGGTAAAACGATGTATCTCCTCCATCAACTCGGCGGGGCGTGTAAGGGCTTGTTCCAGAGCGGGTCCCACCTCTTCCTCATTCTGTACATCAAGCAGGAACGGACCGGGGTGTGTGTTGCGGAAAGTGACCACCGGCTTGTCAAACATCATATACTCCACGATTATTGATGAACTGTCACAGAGCATCACGTCACTCTCGCGAAACAATTCCACTCCCAGGTTGTCGGGGCGGAAATCCACGTTGGGCAATGCCTCCGCCATACGGGCATATTGAGCCCTCAATTCCGGGTCATCAAGTTTGGGGTGGAAAGTAATAATCCATCGCCACGGTTTCTCCTTGGCGAGCCGCTCGATGGTCGATGCCAATGCCCATGCCGACGAAATCCCCTTGGTGAATGTAGTGGCATAAAGCACTGTGGGCACATCACGACGAGGTTCCGGCGGCAGTTGAGGGTCAAAAAAACTATCGACCTTGCACCAACCTGTTTCGTATACCTTGAAATACTTGTGCTTTTGCTCCAGTTGCTTAAAAGTAGGCGTGCTACTCTCGCCCTGAGTGCAATAGATGTCAAACCAGCCACGGAGCGTGAAGTGGTCATCGACTTTCTCAATGCGCTTGCGCATGGGGTAGCCGTGGAACACCTCCACCTTCACGCCCGGGAAGAAATCGTATACCCAATTGCCGGGGGCAAACACGGCGATGGGATTGAATTGCATCACCTCATCGATGGTCTTGAGGCGTATCTCGTCCGGCTCCAGCATATCGGGGCATGTATCTTCGAGAAACCACGCAGCCACATCGCCGCGGCGACGTATCTCAGCCTGCAAGGGGCGCATGATGCTGTAGGCATATGTCAGTGATGCAAATAGCAAGTAGTGTTTTTTATCAGATTTCATATCGTGTGTTATTTCTTGCGTTTGAGAATTTTTTTCATTTCCTTGTGGCGCTCAAATCTCTCGAGCCGCTGTAGCACTTGCTCGGCAGTCCAATCTTCATCCCAGCCTCGTACCTGGGCGTATTTCCGAGCCACATATTCGATTATAGTCTTGTTGTGAGTAATTCTCTCAAGATTTTTGATGCAAGCCTCCTTGGAAGGGGACTTCAAAAACCGGCTGCGGTTGGTGTCAATAAGCGTGAAAACATACTTCCCTCGGTCATCAATGTGATACAAGATGTTGTTGAAATTGAGGTCGCCGTGCATGATACCAGCCTCGTGCAATTTAACAATAAATAACACAACAGCATCTGCCAGTTGCTTGTCAAAATCGCCCACCTTGGGCATCTTGGTTATCACGGCATCGTCGTAGCAAGGCGTGGATACGAAGTAGGAATCGCGCAACAATCCACAGTGCTTGCACTCTATATACGCGACTCCCTCGGGAGTCGCGATTCCGCTTTGCAACAATCGCTCGGCATATAGGAATGCCCGCTCAGCCTTGCTCTTACGCAGAAATGTATAGATAAAGCGCTGGATAAAAATGGGGCGCTTGTATCGCTTGACTATCCAATCCTCACCGTCAATCGCAAAGCGCTTCACCACATTACGCCCTTGATACAAGGTATCACCTTCCTGCTCAAAGTGAGCGGGAAGGTGGATTATAAACTCCTTGAGGGAATGGTATGAAGGCGCGATTACGGCTTTCATTAATTATTTTTAACTAGCGCAATAGCCTCGCTTACCGGAATTGTCTCCTGCGTACCGGCGACCATATTCTTGAGCGTCACGGTGCCGGCAGCAGCCTCGTCGGAGCCGATAATGGCAACGAATGGAATGCCCGAGGTATTGGCATAGGTCATTTGCTTCTTAATCTTGGCTGCATCGGGATACAACTCGCAGGCAATACCGGCAGCGCGCATCGCCTTGACCGCAGCGAGGGCGGCTCCGATGGTATCAGCGCCGAAGTTGACAAACATCACCGTGGATGCCGCACCCAACTGTGCCGGGAACAAATCGAGACCGCACATTACATCATAGATGCGGTCGGCACCGAAGGAGATGCCAACGCCCGACAAGCCGGGCATACCGAACACGCCGGTGAGGTTGTCATAACGCCCGCCGCCGGTAATCGAGCCGATGGCAAAGTCGCGAGCCTTCACCTCGATAATCGAGCCGGTATAGTAGTTGAGACCGCGCGCCAGCGACACATCGAGTTCCAAGTCGGCATCCAAGCCGAGAGTGGCAGTGTGCCCTATTACCTCGCGCAACTCAGCCACGCCGAGGGAGCCGGTCTCGCTATCGGCAAGCAATGTCGAGAGGGCGGCGAGGCGCTCATCGGCTGTGCCGGAGATTTGCAGTATCGGCGTCAATGCCTTGATTGACTGCTCGCTAAGTCCACGCTCGGCAAGTTCCTCGTTGACCTTATCGAGCCCTATCTTGTCAATCTTGTCGATGGCAACGGTGATATCTATCATCTTGTCGGGAGCGCCGATAATTTCGGCGATGCCGGCGAGCACCTTGCGGTTATTGAGTTTGATGGTGATACGTATGCCCAAGCGGCGGAACACCTCATCGATGAGTTGCAACAGTTCTACCTCGTTGAGCAGCGAGTCGCTACCAACCACGTCGGCATCGCACTGATAGAACTCGCGATAGCGCCCCTTCTG
>JBJEDD010000045.1:0-3679 GCA_051871715.1 Muribaculaceae bacterium
GGGATGTCGTCACCGGTGGTATAGATAGCGATGTCGCCGAGAGAGATAACTTTATCGCGGCTGTAAGCGGGCATACGTTTACCGGTCTGAAGCGACTCAACGATGAGCATATTGCGACCACGGTTGACCAATTTGAACAAACCGGGCTTGCCGGCTATTGAAAGGATTTTTCTAAGCATATTCTTAAGATTGAAATGATTTGAGTGCAAATTTACGCAAAATATCGCGGATTTTGCGTAAATTTGTGCAACTAAAAAAGACGAGAAAGGAAGTATTAAGCATATGTGGCTATATATCAAGCAATTACTACAATTAATAATTGGTCCAACGAGAGGATGGGAAGATATCTCATCGGCGGTGCGCACGCATGACGAGATATTCAAGCGCGGATTTACGCCATGGATATTAATTGCCGGGTGTGCACACTTTTTGAAGCTGCTGTATGATGTGGATATCACATTTGTGAGAGCACTTCAAGATGCTATCGTCACTTCAGGCGGATTGTTCGTTTCAAACATTGTATGTCGATTGTTCTTGGAGATTGGTATCAGCAAGAATATAGATAACAAAGCGAACACAGAAAAGATAGCAATCATTACCGATTATATGATTGGCTTGGTTGGATTATACAATATAGTAAGGTGTGCAGTGCCGGCTGAAATTACTCCGTTGTACTTTATGCCTCTGCTTTCGGTTTTTGTTATATACAATTCCACGAAGTTTTTAGGCGTAAAGGAGGATATGGTATTGAGTTACACTTTTTTAGCATCAGTAGGGACGATACTTGTGCCGATCGGTGCGTGTGCCCTACTCTCATTGATTATATGATATGAAGTTGAAATTCAAGGAAATAAATATAAAGAATCGCAGGGCAACCTTCGATTACGAGATAACAGATACATATACGGCAGGTATAGTGCTGACCGGCACGGAAATAAAGTCGATACGTATGGGCAAGGTATCGCTTGTGGACACGTTTTGCTATATCAATAATGGCGAAGTGTGGGTCAAGAATATGTATATTGCCGAGTACTTCTATGGAACACACTACAATCACAATGAGCGGCGCGACCGCAAATTGCTACTCAATCGCAAGGAGATCCGCGCTATCGCCAAGGACTCGGAGGCTGCCGGCTATACGATAGTGCCTCTAAAGCTCTTTATAAGCCAAAAGGGCTATGCCAAGTTGGTTATCGGTGTAGCCCGTGGTAAGAAAGAGTATGACAAGCGCCAATCAATCAAGGAGCGCGATGACAAGCGCGAGTTGGCACGAATGTTCCAAAAGTAAAATTATTCTGCCGCTGATTCTTGCTGAGCTGTCAGTTGAGACAATTGGCCGTTGAGAGTTTCGAGTTGAGATTCATACTTTTCGCGACGTATGTTAGCAGTTTCCATTGCTTGGAGTAAATTGGCATAGTACCAAGTTGATTTCCAGGCTGCAATGTCGCGAGAAGATAGGCGTATTGAGGCCCTACCCTTTGAGCCGATTAATTTGAGCGTGAGCGATGAAGCAGAGGAGTAATAAATAGCCTCGGCAATAGGAGCGATGGCTTCCTGAGAGAGCGACATCATCTCAGAGCCTTCCATAGAGATTGACTGACCTGAGACGGCAATATCATCCAATGCAATGGAATTGAGACCGATGCGCTGCCCTTGGAGATTAACGACAGCATAGAAATAGCCACGCTCATCAATACGAGGACGAATACAAGTTGTATTCAATTCAGCACCGTTGAATGTGGGTTTGTATGCTCGGAATCCGGCAGTCCCTTGCATAGAAACGGTAATGAACTGCGAAGATAGCGAATCGAGGCAGTGTTGCAAGGCTGGGCGACGTTGCTCATCGGCAGCGATAGAGTCCTCGGTTAAAGAGATAAGAGCTTGAACACGTATCAATGTACCTTGCCGGCGTAGATCCACGCAATCGCGAAAGGCTGTGTCCAGCGAGTCGAGCATTGCTATAGCCCCGGTGTAGTCCCTACCCTCGGCAAGATATTGAGCCTCGTTAAGCAAAGATTGAGCCTCCTCGGCGCGTTGATTGTTGCCACTGCAACTTGCCATAAAAAGGCAAGCAAGAGCACATGCTGTGAATTTAACTGCGTTGTACATCTTTTACTCCTTTGACTGTTTGTAACTTTTTAATCAAGCGATTGACTGTATTTTGGTCGCTTACACCCACGACAACAAAACCTTGGAAGATGCCGTTGTCGCTCTCGATAGAGATGTTGCGTAGTGTGGTATCCTTCTCCTTATTAATAATGGATGTTATGTTGGTGACGATGCCGATGTCATCACGTCCTACAATACGGAGCGTGACGCCAAAGAAAGCACCGATTTTGCCGCTCCATCGCGTGTTAATTAGGCGATATGGATACTTTTGCCGTATGTTTTGTGCATTCGGGCAGTCGGTGCGGTGGATTTTGATAACTCCCTCGGCAGAGATAAAGCCGAAAACCTTGTCGCCATAGATAGGATTGCAACACTTGGCGAGGCGATAATTGATTCCTTTGATGCCTTCGCCGATAACGACGACATCACCGGCAGATTGAGTGGTATCGTCATCTGTAGGCTGCATGACATATGTTTCGGCAGATACTCGCACAGTCTCCTCGCGAGCCTTGCGCTCCATATCAAGAAATGCCTCAATGACGTCGTTGACATCCAACTTGTCTTGCGAAATGGCACTATAGAAGTCGGTAATGTTCTTGTAACTAAAGCGCTTGGCTAACTTGGAGATGCTACCATCGTCGATCTCGACCTTGCGATTTTTGCAACGGCGCTGCAAGAGCTCCTTGCCGAGGTCGCCGGCACGGCTCTCAATTTCCTTGAGGGCTACACGAATTTTATTTCGCGCCTTGGAAGTTACCACATGGTTGAGCCAATCAGCCTTTGGCTGTTGCGATTGCGAGGTGATAATCTCGACAGTGTCGCCACTATTCAGTTTGTAGTTAATCTTTTGGTTCTTGCCATTCACTTTGCCACCACAGCAGTGGCAGCCGATATTAGTGTGAATATTAAAAGCGAAATCCAAGAGCGAAGCACCGAGGGGCAAACGGTACAGGTCGCCACGCGGAGTGAAGACAAAGACTTCCTTGTCGTAAACATCCATACGCATATTCTTTACCAACTCCAGAGGTCCGGAATCGGCTGTTTCAAGAATATCGCGGACGTTATTCATCCAAGCGTCGAGGTTGTTTTCGCTCTTGATGCCCTTGTATTTCCAGTGTGCAGCAAGACCTTTCTCGGCGACGAGGTCCATACGGCGTGTGCGTATTTGGACTTCAACCCAACGATCAGCAGGACCATAAACGGTGATATGGAGCGACTCATAGCCGTTGCTCTTGGGGATGCTTATCCAATCCTTCATACGCGAAGGGTTGGGTTGAAACATATCGGTGATAAGCGAATATGCGAGCCAGCAATCGCTCTTTTCCTTAACGCCCTCAGAGTCAAGTACGATGCGAATGGCAAAGAGGTCATAAATACCCTCTACGTCATTCTTTTGCTTTTTCATTTTATTCCAGATGGAATAAATGGACTTGGTGCGGCCTTTGATTTCAAATTTGAGACCGGCTTCTTCGAGTTTTTTCTTGACCGGAGCAATGAAATCGGCGATATAAGCCTCGCGCGATGCTTTGGTTTGGTTGAGTTTATGAGCGATACGAGTGTAGATATCACG
>JBJEDD010000046.1:0-3673 GCA_051871715.1 Muribaculaceae bacterium
CCTTGGTCGCGAGTCTGACGAGGTGCTGTCGTGGGCAATCCGTCGCTGAACAAGCCTTTGAGGCTGAACTTCATACGCGGGAACTTCGGAAAATAGTCAGTGAAGAATAGCGCAAATGAATAGCGGCGGTCGGTAGGTCGCGGCACATTGACGCCATTGAGTTTCTCATTGGTCTTCATTAGTGAAAAACTAATCCACGAGTCACTCCCCGGCACAAATTGCCCGAATAATTTCATGTCTAAGCCCATTGCATAGCCCTTTGTAAGGTTTTCACCGGCATAGGTAAGTTTAAGGTTGTCGACTTCAAAAGGAATAAGATCCGACATTGCCTTATAATACGCCTCGGCTGTAAATTTGAATGGGCGATTGAATGAGCGGAACGTATAGTCGGCACCGAGAATAAATTGCAGACTTCGAGGCGATTTAATATCATTATTAAGTCTAATTATTGTGTTGCCTTGCTCGTCTTCAATCTGTTGGCGATACTCCTTGTAGAAAGGCGATTGATAGTAGAGACCGGTAGCAAAGCGGAAGGACCAGCGCTGTGCATTCTCAGGTACGAACCCCACACTAACTCGGGGACTCACCAAAAATTCTTTATTAAACGACCAATAACTGAAACGCAAGCCTCCATTTATGCTCAGGTAACCTGCTGAGGTCGCCAAGCGATATGTGTCTTGTACATATGCCGACATACGTGTAGAGGTGAAATTCTGGCGAGAATCGAGGTTATATATAACTCGCAACGCGTTGGGGTCATAAGGCAACGAGTAGCCGGCGGAGTCGCGCAACTCCCACTCGCGGGTACGGTCGTGGATGCGCTCAGCGTTCACGTTGATACCATAGTCGAGATTGTGGTGAGCCAATCCGCTGGTCCCACGCAAGGCAAATTGCAATACTGATGCTTTCAAGCGGTTGCGTGAATGTTCGTGATAGCGCCCTACTCCAAGTTCGCCTCCGATGCCTTCACTGCCGCCACTACCCGAGGTGCCGGCTTGGTCAAGCCAATACTCGCCCGAAATATCATATGATACAAGTTCGTTGGTGAGGAAGCCCGATGCCAGGAAGGTAAATTCGTTTGCCTTATTGGGTGTGTACGTCATACTCAAAGCGCCAAACCACGTCTCAAATTTATCCTTTTCTTGACCGTCAAAATACACCTTAAATTGCTTGGCATCGAGCGATGTACCAAAATTTGTTGTACGATTATGAGGTATAAATTTATAATTGTTCAACGCAACGTTACCCAAAAACGATATCTTGAACTTGTTGCTCAACTTATAAATCATACTGGTCTGATAATCAAAAAAGCGAGGGTCATACTCGCCCTTATCATCCATCGAACTCAACAACGAGGAATTACTCTTGTAACGAATACCATGTAATTGAGTAAAACGCTGTGATGAAGAACCTAGCGACAGGCTACCACCCATAAGCGATAACGACGCGGCTCCCTCGAAAGCCTCGGGCTGGCGGTATGTAATGTCAAGCACGCTCGACATCTTATCGCCATAGCATGCAGGGAAACCACCCGTAGAGAACTCTACTGCACCCACGAGGTCGGGATTGATAATACTTAAGCCTTCTTGTTGCCCCGAAGACACAAGTTGAGGTCGATAAACCTCTATACCATTAATATACACCAAGTTCTCATCGTATGTACCACCACGCACATTGTACTGAGCAGACATCTCGTTACCCGAGGTAACGCCTGCCATGGTGCTGAGGATATTCTCGACACCGTTGCCCGATGCGTCCGGCGCAATGCGTGTGGTACCGGGGTCGATGCGCATTACCGAGCCGGTCTGACGCTGTATATCAGTGACCTCTACACCCTCGAGTTGGTAGGACTTAGGTGTCATCTTCACATTGATAGTCACATCGCTGTCCGGATTTAATAGGCGACGCATCGAGTCATCATAACCGATACATGAAAAAACGACACGAATAGTATCAGCTTGTGGTGCTGTGAAGGAGTATTGCCCATCCAATCCTGTGGTGGTGCCGATAGCCGTACCTTTAATGTGCACGGACACAAACTCCATCGGCTCGTTGTTCTCGTCTGTGACGAGCCCGTGTATCTTGACCGATGCAGCCCTTGACATGCCGACTCCTGCAAGTATTGCAAGTAATATGCTGAGTATACGTTTGTTCATAGCAATCATTTGACTGCTATAAAAACGTCAAAAAACGGCTTTTATTGCTTTAAGCCTTGCGAGGAGTATAAATAAAGTTGGAGCCGAGATACTTTTGGCGCACAACCTCATTAGATGCCAATTCCTCGGGAGTGCCTTGGAATAGGATGCGACCCTCAAAGAGCAAGTAAGCGCGGTCGGTAATTGACAACACTTGAGGTGCATTGTGGTCGGTGATGAGGATGCCGATATTTTTCTCTTTCAACTTGAAAATCACCGATTGGATATCCTCAACTGCGATAGGGTCGACACCTGCGAAAGGCTCATCGAGCATAATAAACTTGGGATCAATTGCCAAGCAACGGGCTATCTCAGTGCGGCGACGCTCGCCACCCGAGAGTCGGTCGCCAAGGTTGCGGCGCACCTTCTGCAAACTGAACTCCTCAATGAGGCTTTCCAACTTCTCGCGCTGATACTCCTTATCCTTGAAGGTCATCTGCAACACTGAGCGGATATTATCCTCAACTGTCATCTTGCGAAATACAGATGCATCTTGTGCCAAATAGCCGATACCGAGGCGTGCACGTTTGTACACCGGAGCATTTGTGATGTCCATATCATTGAGGAATATACGTCCCTCATTGGCAGTAATAAGCCCGGTAGTCATATAAAAAGTCGTAGTCTTACCTGCTCCATTGGGTCCCAACAAGCCAACGATTTCACCTTGAGTGACATCGATGCTCACATGGTTGGCAACAGTGCGCTTGCCATATTTCTTGACCAAGTTGTCGGTGCGCAGCACCATCTTGGGCTGTTGCTCCTCAATAGGTGTGTTTTGCTCCTCTGCCATCAAAGTTTGTTTTTCTTGTTCAAACGGCTGTATATGTAATCTGTGAGAAGGTTGATAGCAACAATATTGCTACCGCCTTGAGGCACGATGAGGTCGGCAAAGCGCTTGCACGGCTCTATATATTGGCTGTGCATGGGCTTGAGGACGTCCTGATAACGGTCAATAACCATTTGTGGAGTGCGTCCGCGCTCGATGCAGTCGCGAGCAATCACGCGGATAAGGCGGTCGTCGGCATCTGCGTCAACAAACACCTTGATATCCATCATATTACGCAACACCGGGTCAGTGAGCACGAGTATACCCTCGACAATCACCACATCACTGGGATGCACTTCGACTGTTTCGGCTTGGCGCGTACAAGTGAGATAGGAATATGTGGGCATTTGTATCGTCTTGCCCTCGGCGAGTTGTTGTAGATGGTCAACCAACAACGGCCACTCAATTGCCCCGGGCTCGTCGAAGTTTATCTTGGAGCGTTCTTCGACCGGCACATGGCTCGAGTCTTTGTAATATGAATCTTGGGGGATTACTGCCACCTCTCCGGCAGGTAAACTATTGATAATTTTATTTACAACAGTAGTTTTACCGCTGCCTGTGCCACCTGCTATGCCGATTACTATCATGGTAGAGTGTCGTTTTGGGGTTGTTCGTTTATTTGATTGTGCGAAGTTACGAATTTACGCTGAAT
>JBJEDD010000047.1:0-3661 GCA_051871715.1 Muribaculaceae bacterium
ATTAAGCATCTGTCCGAAATGGAGCGAACCAAATTCTCGAGTGTCAAATGCAACGATGACTTGTTCATCGTTGAGGCGCGCCGTGGCGCTTGGCTCTCGCCCTTCACCGAGAATGTCAAGATGAAGGTGGTAGCTACCGGGGCGCGCTCGTGCCGCGTGACTGTCGAGTCGTCGTCGCGCTCGATTCTCAATTTGCTGAATTTTGGCGCCAACAAGGGCAATGTGTCTG
This sequence comes from Muribaculaceae bacterium, assembly GCA_051871715.1. Lineage (GTDB taxonomy): Bacteria > Bacteroidota > Bacteroidia > Bacteroidales > Muribaculaceae > CAG-873. Next base: position 230 of record JBJEDD010000047.1, read on the forward strand.
ACTTGCGCGACTACATCAGCAACGAGGTCTATCGCCTGTGCCAGCCGGGCGAAATCCCTATGGCTCAGCAAGATGACCACTCGACTATCCGGATCGTGCCGCCTGAAATTCGGTTCAAATAAGCTTTTCCCGGGAGCCCGCGGCTATGTGATGCTGCGGGTTCTTGTTATGCCGCATTTGCTCAGGGTGTGCCTGCTCGTGCTGATGGATAGGAGAAATTCGTCGAAGAAGATGTATTGCTTTTTGGTTATGGTCATGGTCATGATACCCACTTTGTCGCCGAATTGTATGCGGTCAAGTCCCTCGTAGCAATTCTTGGGTATCTTGAAATACTCGTCCTCGCCATCAGTGTTGGTACGGATGTATATATAGTCCTCGGTGATGGCACATAGCGTGCTGAAGAATTGGTAGTAACAGTCTTCGTATTCGAGCTTGCGGTTGCACGTCTCCAGCCACCCTTGGTATGTGTCGATCACGCTCGGCTCGTTCACTCGGGTGAGGTCGAGGGTCGGTTGCCATGGGGCAGAGGCTATGTGGCGCTGCAGGGGCAGGTGCCCGGGAGCCTCCTCGTCGGGCATATTCATGGTGTACCATGCCTGGTCGGTGTCGGCGTAGCGCTTGTCCTTTATGAGATGCTTCATTGCCTCAGGGTGAAGCATATATGCCGATAGCGAGCCATCATCTGCCTTGAAGAGAAACCATGTGTACATGATGCCCGTGAGGCGGTTGTCGGCATCCTTGTGCCAGCGCGTTGCTGTGTAGCAACCCGCGTTTTGGTAGCGCTGTATGTGCCAGAATGTGGTGCTGTCCAAGCGCCCGCCACATTCGTTCCAAAAGCCCTCGATGTCAAGGTCCACGGCAAGTTCTTTGGTGACCATTGCCGTGTCATATAGTGATGCCGTGTCGGCATATGCCTCATAGGTGTTGAGCACATTATTGATGTGGTGATAGAGCATGATGCGTGACTTGTGCTCCTCGCTCCTGGCGTGGGTTATCACCGGCAACTTGTCAAATAGCATCGTGTTTTGCTTGGTGTGGCGCTCGAGCAGTGCCATCACATCCTCATACACCACGGTCATATTGGTCACATCGCCGCTCTTGGAGTCGTAGCCCGGCAGGGCTTTCATCAGCAGCATCAGCAGGATGGGCACGCTGATGCCTTGCTCGTCGATTTGGGCATATATCGCGGCTCTGTTCTTGCCGATGCCATCGCGCTTGTAGGGCGTGTAGCAATAGTTAAGTATATCCCGGGCGGTCTTCTCGCGGTCGGCGCGTCGCGAGAGCTTGGCTCGATAGAAGTCCGAGGCTTCCTTATATAGCTCCATCATCCGGTCGAGCCTCACACAGTCGTCGGTCATCAGCGCCACCTCGATCTTGAGGTCGCGAAATGCCGAGCGCAGCCTCTGCGGCGTGGTGAGGCATCGCTTGATGCCGTTGTTGTGTATCGAGTGGTTGTCGAGCATATCCTCCAGCTCCTCCATCTTGTTGTAGATGAGGCGCGTATTGGCTATCGTGGTGAGCCATTCTTCGTATTTGTTCTTTTCCTGTAACATTGCCTTGTGGGTTTGTGATTACAAATATACTCACATATGTATGATAAACGGCAATTCACCCCTCAAAATTGTGCCGCGCAAAGGTTAAATTGCATATATTTTGTGATTAAATACAAAAAGCACGCAAAAATACCCATACTTTCAACATTTCCGCCCTAAAGTTTGCACCAAATCCGCCACCTGTCGCTATCTTTGCCGTAGAATATTAATCCTAAATCATTAGAAAGATGAAGAACTTAATCCTCGGATTGCTGGCAGTAGCTACCGGCGTCTATGTAGAGAAGAAATTCAACGTCAGCGACAAGGTCGCCGACCAAATCAAGAAATACACCGGTCGCGACATCTTCCCGCCCAAAGTGTCTGACCCCGAATAAATTACGCGGCTATGTTTTACTCAATAAAGAAATTCAGATGCGACGATTGTGGCAATAAATTCTGGGCTCCCGGCTTCGAATACTGTGCCACGGCGATTATAGCACCTGAGCCGTGCCCCCGGTGTGGCAGCCAACACACCTATGTGGGCATGTTTTCCCGAAGCACATACAAGAGCATCTGGGAGGCTATCGATAAAGCGGAAAAACCTTAAATAATTGCAGAGATTAGTTGATGCCTCGGCGACACTGCCCCTTCCGGGCGAGCGTCACCGAGGCATATTATATAAAAAAGAGTGGCCGCGTCTCGCGACGCAGCCACTGTGGAGGGGTTATAATAGTGAATTTGGGATTTAGTTCTCCTCTGCCACTTCAGCAACCACTTCGAAGGGTACCTCGACAGCAACCTCCTTGTGGAACTGTACGGTAGCGGTGTACTTGCCCAGCTCCTTGATGTTCTCCTTCACAATGATGAGCTTGCGGTCAACATTGTGTCCGAGTTTCTCAAGAGCCTCGGCGATATGAGCGGCATTTACCGAGCCGAAGATAGTGCCGGTGGCGCTGGTCTTGGCAGCGATGGTAAGTGCTACGCCCTCGAGAGCTGCTGCGGCAGCCTCGGCATCAGCCTTGATTTGTGCAATCTTGTGTGCACGTTGACGCTGGTTCTCAGCGAGTACTTTAAGGCTTGAAGGAGTGGCTACGATAGCTTTGCCCTGGGGGATGAGGTAGTTGCGACCATATCCGTCCTTTACCTCACAAACGTCGTCCTTGTATCCAAGGCCACGAACGTCTTCTTTAAGAATGATTTTCATGTGACTATTCCTTGGCTTTAAAGTTATTTCATCAAGTCGGTTACATAGGGCAGCAAGGCGAGGTGGCGAGCACGCTTTACGGCTTGTGCCACACGACGCTGGAACTTCAGCGAGGTGCCTGTGATGCGACGAGGAAGGATCTTACCTTGCTCGTTGAGGAATTTCTTGAGAAATTCGGGGTCCTTATAGTCAACATATTTGATACCGGCGCGTTTGAAACGGCAGTATTTTTTCTTCTTCACATCCACCGACATCGGGGTGAGATAGCGGATTTCTGATTGTGCTTGTGCCATTGTTTAGTCCTCCTTTACTTCTGTGGTTTGGGGTGCTTCTGCTTTGGCAGCGCGCAGGCTGCGACGCTTTGCAGCGTACTCGGCTGCATACTTGTCTTGACGGAAAGTGAGGAAGCGGATTACGCGCTCGTCACGGCGGAAAGCGGTCTCAAGCTTCTTGACGCTTGTGGGTGCGCCTTCAAACTCGATGAGGGTGTAGAAGCCGGTAGACTTCTTCTGGATGGGATAGGCGAGCTTGCGCATGCCCCATTCCTCGGTGTTCACTACGGTGCAACCATTGTCGGTGAGCACCTTGCTGAACTTTTCTACCGCTTCCTTCATCTGAACATCAGACAAAACGGGAGTTAAAATGAAAACGGTTTCGTACTGCATTTGTATAGAAATGAGTGATTAATAAATAGTT
>JBJEDD010000048.1:0-3661 GCA_051871715.1 Muribaculaceae bacterium
GAACTCGACCGCGAGAAGCAGGTGCTCAAGGGTGCCCGTCGCAAGGAGACACTATGCTTGCGTCGCATACCCGCTGAGGTGGCTATCACCAAGAGCGCGTGGTTCCACCTGTCCAATAACTCGTGCTTGGCAATGAATTACAACTTGCGGCGCATGGCAGAGGTGTGCAAGGAGCATGTGGAGAATAATTTCCATCCCCTGCCACGGATGTTCGGCGAGGCGTTCGAGCCGTTACGCGCCATGATTATGGATGTGATGAAGGAGACAATCGCCCTCGATGGAGTTAATGATGTGCGCGAGATAGCGGCGCTACGCACCCGCTGTGATGCTATAAAGGATGCCCTGTCGGCTGAGTGCCGCAGTGTCTACGACTATCTGCGCAGCGCGGCTCCCGACCGCATGACGGTTACCTACGTGTATCTCAATCTGTTGCAAGAGTCGCGCGAGATGGTATCATCGTTGCGCAAGTTGCTCAGTGCCCGTTCGATGCTCCACACCGATGTCACCCCGGCATGATGTCACAGGGTGGTGAGGCGAGCCTCTAATTTTATGATCTCATCGCGGAGACGCGCGGCTTCGATAAATTCCATCTGCTTGGCGGCGTCGAGCATTTGCTCGCGCAAGCGCTCGATTGAGCGAGCAAGTTCGTCGCGATTCATATATTGCACCACTGGGTCGGCGGCGATATTTACCGAGGTGGTATACTCGTTGCCATAAGGGATTGGCTTGGGCGCCTTGGTACGCTTGGCAGGTGTCGGAGTGGCTACGTCGTCCTCGTCTTCCTTGCCCACGATGGCATAGCGCGCCTTGATGATTGCCTTGGGCGTGATGTGGTGCTCCTCGTTGTAGGCGAGTTGCTTGGCTCGACGACGCTCGGTCTCATCGATGGTCTGTTGCATCGACTCGGTGACCTTGTCGGCATACATGATGACTGTGCCGTTGAGATTTCGGGCGGCACGACCAACAGTCTGAGTAAGAGAACGATGCGAGCGCAGAAAACCCTCCTTGTCGGCATCGAGGATGGCGACAAGTGACACCTCGGGCAAGTCGAGACCCTCGCGCAACAAGTTGACACCGATGAGCACGTCATATACCCCGGCTCGCAGGTCGTCGAGAATTTTTATGCGGTCCATTGTCTCGACATCGCTGTGGATATATGCGGTTTTGAAGCCCGCTTTGGTCATATAATCGTTGAGTTCCTCAGCCATGCGCTTGGTGAGGGTGGTCACCAAGGTGCGCTCGCCGGCTTCGATGCGACGTTGAATTTCGTCAAGGAGGTCATCGATTTGGTTGGTCGAGGGTCTTACCTTGATTACCGGGTCAAGCAAGCCGGTAGGACGGATAACTTGCTCAACGATAATGCCTTCGCTCGCTTTCAGTTCGTAGTCGGCAGGGGTGGCGCTCACATAGATGGTCTGGTTGGTCATGCTCTCAAACTCGGCAAAGGTGAGGGGCCGGTTGTCCAATGCCGCAGCAAGTCTGAAGCCGTAGTTTACCAAGTTGGTCTTGCGGGAGAGGTCGCCGCCAAACATTGCCCGTATCTGAGGGATGGTCACATGGCTCTCGTCGATGAAGGTGACATAGTCCTTGGGGAAGTAATCGAGTAGGCAGAAGGGGCGCGCACCGGGTTCGCGTCCGTCGAAGTATCGCGAGTAGTTCTCGATACCCGAGCAGTAGCCAATCTCCTTAATCATTTCCACGTCGTTGGTGACGCGCTCCTCAAGGCGTTGAGCCTCAAGCGGCTTGCCCTCGCGCTGAAATGCATTGACCTGCTCGCCGAGGTCAAGTTGTATCTGTGCCACTGCCGAGGCTTGGCGCGCCGGTGAGGTCACGAAGATATTTGCCGGATAAATCTTGAAACTGTCGTGGCGCCCGAGCGAGCGATAGTCCTCGGCGTGATGGGTGGATATCGACTCTATCTCGTCGCCCCAGAAGGTGATGCGGAGCACGATTTCCTCATAGGCAAGGCGTATGTCGATGGTGTCGCCCTTGACGCGGAAGGTGCCACGACGTTGCTCGACCTCGTTGCGCGAGTAGAGCGCAGCCACTAATTGTCGCAGGAAGGCATTGCGTGTAATTTGCTGTCCCACATGCACATTCACCACATTGGCGTTGAAATCCTCGGGGTTGCCCATACCGTAGAGACACGACACCGATGACACCACGATGACATCTCGACGTCCCGACAACAGTGCCGAGGTGGTGGCAAGACGCAGACGGTCGATTTCGTCGTTTATCATCAAGTCCTTCTCGATATACTTGTCAACCGATGGTATATAAGCCTCGGGCTGGTAGTAGTCGTAATACGAGACAAAGTACTGTACGGCATTGTCTGGGAAGAATTGCTTGAACTCGCTATATAACTGTGCAGCAAGGGTTTTGTTGTGACTCAACACCAGGGTGGGGCGGTTGACACGCGCGATGACATTCGCCATGGTGAATGTCTTGCCCGAGCCGGTCACACCGAGCAGGGTCTGTGCGGGTAAGCCCTCACGTAGTCCGGCTGATAATTGGTCGATCGCTGCCGGCTGGTCGCCCGTAGGTTCGTATTGACATGTGAGTTTGAAGTCCATCTTTCTTCCTGTTCCTTTTCGACCGCAAAGGTAGTAAAATTACCCCAAAGCGCAAACAATATTTCCAACTCAAATTCGTGATATTTCCCCGTGGCAAAATGCTACAAATTTGGCAATTTCGCTGTAAAAATGAAATTACTAAAAATTGTTAATTTTGTATTATTAAATGCCTGATAATCAGTTATTTAAATCGGGGGGGGGGTAGAAATTGCACCTTAATTATTTTAAAAATTGAGGGAAAATGTGTAAATTTGCGAGATTTTGTAAGCAATATACACTCAACTGAGCAATTTTTGATTTTCGGATGCAAGTTTTAAGAGTATTATTGGTCGTTGTCGTTTTTCTATCGGCTATTTGTGCCAAGGCACAAGTCGCTGATACTGCGTCCGTGCATTTCGGCCAAGGACGAGTCTCTCCCTTGGACGGAGGCGCTCATCTGCAGACAATAGCCGAGCGGATACAATCGCGCGCGACCGACTCACTGCTCCGACTTCAAGGTATCACTATCATCGGTGCCGCCTCGCCCGAGGGCTCTATTGGCATTAACCGCCGACTGTCAGAACGCCGTGCGCTATTCGTCCAAGATTACCTGCAAGAGTATGCTGAGGTGCCCGACTCGCTGATGTCCTATTCATATGTCGGGCGCGACTGGCAGGGCTTGCTCGAGTTGGTCCGCGCCGACAGCGCGGTGCCATTCTATGACGAGACTGTGGCTCTTATCGAGGAAATCATCGCCAACGATGGCGAGCCCTTTGATGGCTTGGATGCCCTCACTTGGCTCAAGCAATTGCGCGGGGGCAAGCCTTATAACTATTTGTATAACAATATATTCCCGACATTGCGAGCCACGCGCTTGCAGATGTATTATGCATCAATGTTGCGCAAACTCGAGCGTGGGTTGCTCGCTGTGCCGACACTCGCCACCGGTGATGTGGCAAGCGCACCATATGGCATCAGCACGGTTGATATCTACAAGGTAGCACCTACAGCCTCTCCGAGCCTCTATCTGGGGCTGAAAACCAATATGCTGTATGATGCAGCGCTCTTGCCCAATATAGGTGCAGAGTTGTATGTAGGCTCAAATATCT
>JBJEDD010000049.1:0-3660 GCA_051871715.1 Muribaculaceae bacterium
GATGAAAGCCGACCTTGATTATATCGCTCGGAGGTTCCAATTCTTTAACGCTAAGATTTTTGGCGGATGTCTCACGGTGCCGCCGATGCGCTTCTCGCACTCGCGCCGCGGTATAGCCGCCTGCCGAGTGCAGCGCCAAGGCGTTGATGCCAACCACTGCGACGTCAAGGAACTGACTTTCAGTGATTTGTACGACCTGTTGCCCGAGGTATGGGACGACATCATCGTCCACGAGATGATTCACTATTTCATCGCAAGTTTCTCGCTACACGACACCGTCCCACATGGCTTTCTCTTCAAGGGCTTCATGCACAGCATCAATGCAGAATTTGGCATGCACATCTCGGTCAGATATAAATTGGGCTCCGACGACAAGTACGTCGGGCGCAACAAGGTCCACCTTATCTTTGTAATCACCGCGACCGATGGTAGTTCCTATGTTATGTCGTTGCCACGCAAGATTGATATGATTGTGGCGCTATCCCATCACCTCGCCACCGATGCCCGCTTTGCCCGCTATGAGATTTTTGTGACAGCCAACCCATTCTTCGACAGCATCCCCGTGTGCCGCAAGCATCTCCGCATGGTTTCCATGGCAGCAGACGCCCTTGCCACTAACCTCGCCGACGCCATTCCCATGACCCTCCGCGATGGCAAATTGGTGCGCAAAGCCCTCTGATTATTACATTTTTGTTAAATTTCACCTCGGCAGTGGCATTTGTCACCGATTGATTGTACCTTTGCATATCTCTTACAATAGATACACATATGGACACGACAATGCCGACACGTATTCTTGTAGTTGATGATGAGGTCACTCTGTGCGACACCCTCAAGTTCAACCTCGAGTTGGAGGGCTATGAAGTCGACACCGCTTATAGCGCCGAGGAGGCTCTGACACTCGATCTCGCCTCTTATGCGCTCATCCTCCTCGATGTGATGATGGGCGACATCAGCGGCTTCGCCATGGCTAAAATCCTCAAGAAGAACCCCCAGACAGCCAACATCCCTATCATCTTCTGCACCGCCAAGGGCGAGGAGGACGATATGATCTCGGGGCTCGACCTCGGTGCCGACGACTACATCGCCAAGCCCTACTCCATTCGCAACATCCTCGCCAGGGTCAAGACCGTGCTTCGCCGAGCCGCCAACTCCTCCAGCACGCCCGCCGACGTGCTCACCTACGAGGGGTTGTGGGTCAATCGCGAACTCAAACTCTGCACCGTCGACGGCGAAGACGTGCGCATGCCTCGCAAAGAATTTGAAATCCTCTGCCTCCTCCTCGACAACCCCGGCAAAGTCTTCACCCGCGAGGAAATCCTCCACCGCGTATGGCGCGACGAGGTCGTCGTCCTCGAACGTGTCGTCGACGTTAACATTACACGCCTCCGCGCCAAAATCGGGCGCTACGGCAAGAACATAATCACCCGCTCAGGTTACGGCTATGGCTTCGCGTTATAAACTACCCTATCACCGCCGCCTATTCGTGATGCTCCTCGGCTTCTCATGGATACTGGTGGCTTGCTTCGTCGCATTCCAATACCACCGCGAGAAGCAATACAAAGTCGACATGCTCGACAGCAACCTCCAACTCTACAACGCCCACCTCATCGACGCCATCGAGAACGACTCCATCGACTTCACCGCATCGGTCAACGAGTTGCAGCGCCCCATGGACAACATGCGTATCTCAATCATCGGCATTGACGGCACCGTATCCTACGACAACACCCTCGACTCCCTGCCCGCCGAGAGCCACCTCGACCGCCCCGAAATTGCCCAAGCAATCGCCACCGGCACCGGATACACCATCCGCCGACACTCGCGCAGCACCCACAACACCTACTTCTACTCCGCCACACGCAAGGGCGACATCATCGTCCGCTCGGCTGTCCCATACTCCATGTCGCTGCAAGAAGTGCTCGACGCCGACCGCTCATTCCTATGGTTCATGCTCATCGTCACTCTGCTAATCAGCATCTTAGGCTACTTCGCCACCCGACGCATCGGGCGCACCATCACACGCCTCAACCAATTCGCCGCACAAGCCGAGAGCGGCGCCAACTGCGACATCGTCGCCTTCCCACATGACGAGCTCGGCAGCATATCCAACCACATCATCCGCCTCTATGCCCGCCTACAGCAGACCATGGTCGAGCGCGACCGCGAGCACAAAAAAGCAATGTTCGAGCAAGAAGAAAAAACCCGCATCAAGAAACAACTCACCAACAACATCAACCACGAACTCAAGACCCCCGTAGCATCAATCAAAGTGTGCCTCGAGACAATCCTCGCACACCGCGACCTCCCCGCCGACAAACACTGGCAATTCGTCGAACAATGCTACGCCAACACCGAGCGCCTCACCAACCTCCTCAACGACGTAGCCGCCATCACTCGCATGGACGACGGCGTCGCCGGCATCACCAAGGAACCCACCGACCTCGCCGACGTCATCGCCGACGTACAATCAACCGTCGCCGAGCAAGTCGCCAAAGCCCAAATGCAACTACACATCAACGTGCCCGACCATATGCCCATCAACGGCAACCGCACCTTCCTCACATCAATATTCCGCAACCTCATCGACAACGCCATCGCATACAGCGGCGGCACCAACATCACCGTCGAAATGCTCGACGAGACCCGCGACAAATACACCTTCTGCGTCGCCGACAACGGCGTAGGCATCCCCGACGAGCACATCGAACGCATCTTCGAGCGCTTCTACCGCATCGACAAAGGCCGCTCACGACGCGCCGGAGGCACCGGACTCGGACTCTCAATCGTCCGCAATGCCGTCCAACTCCACGGCGGCACCATCTACGCCGCCAACCGCCCCGACCACGGCGTCAAATTCATCTTCACCCTCGCCAAGCACTAACCCACACCAACCCCCACACACCCGGCTATGCTACCCCCGGCAGCATAGCCGCCATTTTATATACAAAAAATATTAACAACCGTTGCAAATAATTTAAAAATTCCGTACATTTGCCACGCATATCGCCGCAGAGACCGATATGGGCTTTGGGGTGGGTAGGCAGACATATTTATTATTTGTCTCCAACAGATGTCCAATGATAATATACAGATATTAAGACTCATTGCGCAGAATCCATTTCGTGCACTTGGAGTGTATATAAATGCATCTCAAAGGGATATATTGGCTAATGCCCGCAAGATCAAGGCGTTAAGCAAAGTAGGCAAAGACATAGAATACCCTTGTGACATTCTGTTAGATTATCCAAAGATAGTAAGGAATGTGGATACTATCGAAGCTGCATTAAATACACTCAGTTTTAATGCAGAACGTTTTAAAGCATCCTTGTTTTGGTTTACTAACTCAACCCCTTTTGACAACTTTGCATTACAGCATTTGTTCGCAGACAACTCTGATAAAGCTATTTCTATATGGAATAGGACCGACTCGATTACTTCGCTTCATAATCGTTCGATAGCTGCAGCTATCAAGCAAGATTGGCGTCTATTCGCAACTTCGGCTTCTGAACTATTTGAGATGTTTCCTCGACAAGTTTGCGAAACTTTCGGAGCCGAAAATCAAATGACGTCTGAGGAGCTTATGTTTTTGTTCCTCAAGACAATTAACGAAGACAATCCGACCATTATTGACAAATTATACGCTTGTAGCCTAAAGGT
>JBJEDD010000050.1:0-3646 GCA_051871715.1 Muribaculaceae bacterium
AGTAGCGGACACTCGGGCAGCCGTTGTGAGCCACCGATTGAGCGATTTCGCACTCGTGGTGGGGGAATTTGAGGTCCATGCCACCACCGTGGATGTCAAATTGAGTGCCGAGGTATTTCTCGCCCATGGTCGAGCACTCGAGGTGCCAACCTGGGAAGCCCTCGCTCCAAGGCGACGGCCAGTGCATGATATGCTCCGGTGCAGCCTTTTTCCAGAGGGCAAAGTCGGCGGGATTGCGCTTTTCTGACTGCCCGTCGAGTTCGCGAGTCGCCGAGAGGAGTTCATCGATATTGCGCCCCGACAACTTGCCGTAGCCGTGCTCCTTATTGAACTTGGGCACGTCGAAGTACACCGAGCCTTCGCTCTCGTAGGCATATCCGGCATCAAAGATTTTCTTGATATACTCGATTTGCTCAATGATGTGTCCCGAGGCATGCGGCTCAATAGATGGGGGCAGCACATTGAGGCGCTCCATGGCGTGGTGGTAGCGAGTGAGATAGTACTGCACCACTTCCATAGGCTCGAGTTGTTCGAGGCGTGCTTTCTTGGCGATCTTGTCCTCGCCCTCGTCGGCATCGTGCTCGAGGTGACCCACATCGGTGACATTGCGCACATAGCGCACCTTGTAGCCCAGGTGAGTGAGGTAGCGGAAGAGGACGTCGAAGGTAATTGCCGGGCGAGCGTGTCCCAGATGCCCGTCGCCGTAGACGGTGGGACCGCAGACATACATACCTACCCTACCCTCGTGGAGCGGGCGGAACAACTCCTTGACGCGCGACATCGAGTTGTAGATGCACAGATTGTTGTCGAGCATGGCTAATTATCAGGCTTGGAAGGGGTTGGGGAGCTCGCCGCCGTTCTTGGGCTGCTTGCGGGTGATTTCGCCGAAAGTCGACTCATACTTGGCGACATTGTCGCGGAGTGCAAAGAGGAGATTCTTGGCGTTCTCGGGAGTCATGATGATGCGGCTCACCACCTTGGCTTGAGGCATATTGGGTGCTACAGCCACGAAGTCGAGGTAAAACTCCTGGGCGGAGTGAGCAATGACAGCGAGGTTGCTGTAAGCGCCGGTTGCTACATCGGGGGTGAGTTCTATCTTCAATTCTTTCTTGTTGTTGTCCATTGTCTTATGATTTTAATGATTTTTAATCTATTGTGAGGGCAAAGGTACGAAAAAAACGCGAATTATTGCTCCTTGGAGAAGGTGAGGGTCTTATTTTCGTTGTTAGCCTTGTAGTGGATGCAGATACCCTTGCAAGTGGGGAGGTCCCACACCGAGGCGATGTCGAAGGAACCGAAGAGTTGTTTCTGGCTGCTGATGACGTCGCTCTTGAAGCCGAAGTACACGTCGGGCACCTCGTTGTTGATGGTAGCGCGGTCGACGTACATATTAAATAATGTGGGCTGGATATTTACATAGGCAACTGCTTGCACATTGATGTAGTGACCTTCGCGCTGAATCATCAAGAACTCGAGGGGGTCAACCGACACATCGGCAATTTCCTCGCTCGAAGCCTCGGTGATTGAGCCGTTGCACACGTCGACGATGTAGAGCAAAGTGATAGGACCGCTCTCGTAGCAAGAGTTGGTGGCATTGGTGAAGTTGATGATATAACGGTTGCCCACCTTGTAGTGCTCGCCGTCGAGCACCACGCTGGTGGTGTAGGTCACCAGGGGGGAGTCGAGATTGCGTTGGGCGGTGAATACCGAGCCTGCCGAGGTAGCTTCGCTATATGTTGCAAAGATGAGGAAGGATGTTTGGGGCTCATCGTCGTCGTTGCAGGCGGTGAGGAACGGCATCATTACAAAACAAAAAATAAAGGCTAAAAATTTAAATTTTTTCATCGTTGGTTAAGTAGTTAATAGTTAATCAATTGATGTGTTATCGGTGTGTGAGACAGGGAGCTCGCCGCCGTTCTTGGGCTGCTTGCGGGTGATTTCGCCGAAAGTCGACTCATACTTGGCGACATTGTCGCGGAGTGCAAAGAGGAGATTCTTGGCGTTCTCGGGAGTCATGATGATGCGGCTCACCACCTTGGCTTGAGGCATATTGGGTGCTACAGCCACGAAGTCGAGGTAAAACTCCTGGGCGGAGTGAGCAATGACAGCGAGGTTGCTGTAAGCGCCGGTTGCTACATCGGGGGTGAGTTCTATCTTCAATTCTTTCTTGTTGTTGTCCATTGTCTTATGATTTTAATGATTTTTAATCTATTGTGAGGGCAAAGGTACGAAAAAAACGCGAATTATTGCTCCTTGGAGAAGGTGAGGGTCTTATTTTCGTTGTTAGCCTTGTAGTGGATGCAGATACCCTTGCAAGTGGGGAGGTCCCACACCGAGGCGATGTCGAAGGAACCGAAGAGTTGTTTCTGGCTGCTGATGACGTCGCTCTTGAAGCCGAAGTACACGTCGGGCACCTCGTTGTTGATGGTAGCGCGGTCGACGTACATATTAAATAATGTGGGCTGGATATTTACATAGGCAACTGCTTGCACATTGATGTAGTGACCTTCGCGCTGAATCATCAAGAACTCGAGGGGGTCAACCGACACATCGGCAATTTCCTCGCTCGAAGCCTCGGTGATTGAGCCGTTGCACACGTCGACGATGTAGAGCAAAGTGATAGGACCGCTCTCGTAGCAAGAGTTGGTGGCATTGGTGAAGTTGATGATATAACGGTTGCCCACCTTGTAGTGCTCGCCGTCGAGCACCACGCTGGTGGTGTAGGTCACCAGGGGGGAGTCGAGATTGCGTTGGGCGGTGAATACCGAGCCTGCCGAGGTAGCTTCGCTATATGTTGCAAAGATGAGGAAGGATGTTTGGGGCTCATCGTCGTCGTTGCAGGCGGTGAGGAACGGCATCATTACAAAACAAAAAATAAAGGCTAAAAATTTAAATTTTTTCATCGTTGGTTAAGTAGTTAATAGTTAATCAATTGATGTGTTATCGGTGTGTGAGACAATAAGTCCGTCAGCCATGGAGATGATGGTGTCGGAGTCGGCGGCAAGGCTCTCGTCGTGAGTGACGATGAGGAAAGTGGCAGCCATGTCGCGGCGGAGGTCGAAGAATAGGCGGTGCAACTCGCGGCGATTGTGGGAGTCGAGACTACCCGAGGGCTCGTCGGCGAGGATAACGCTCGGGCGATTAATCAGGGCACGCGCCACAGCACCGCGCTGACATTCGCCGCCCGACAACTGCGCGGGGCGATGGTCGGCACGCGAAGCCAAGCCCATATAGTCGATGAGCCGGCGTGCCTCGCCGAAGGCATCATCGTGGCTGCGCCCGGCGATGAGGGCGGGCATCGCCACGTTCTCGAGCAGGGAGAACTCGGGGAGCAGGCGGTGCATCTGGAATACGAAGCCGATATTGTCGCAGCGGAAGCGCGAGAGGGAGCGGTCGTTGAGCGCCAGCACGTCGGTGTCGCCATAGCGCACCGAGCCGCTGTCGGGCTTGGTGAGTGTGCCGAGCACCTGCAGCAGAGTGGTCTTGCCGGCGCCGCTGGGACCGACAATCGAGGTGACGGCACCGGAGCGTATCTCCAAGTCGACACCGCGCAGCACCTCGAGCGAGCCATATCTCTTATGTATTCCTTGGGCCTTAATCATAGCGATTTTGCAATTGAAATGTAAAGTTACGGACTTCGCCCCAC
>JBJEDD010000051.1:0-3626 GCA_051871715.1 Muribaculaceae bacterium
AACTTATTAGTGGCCGCAATTGCGACACGCGTGATTGCGGTCACTTATTTTTATTATTTTGCGATATGTACACACGTTTTTTATGCATCGTCGTGATGTGTCTCACTTCGGTCGGATTATTCGCTCAAGAGGCTACTGATTCAACCCTTATCGGTCGTATTGAGCAAGGCGGTCGTATTGACATCTTCTATCCCGATGGGCTTTTGCAGCGTATTGCCCCGGTGTTGCCTCAATCCGATGAAGAACCCGCAGAATCTACGCCGACTACAATCGCCAACACTACACGTGTGGGTTATCGCGTCTTGGTTTTTGATGACAACAATGTCAACACCGCCAAGCACCAAGCTCAAGCACGCAGTCAGCAGATAAAAAGCAGATTTCCCGAGTGGAATTCTTACATACAATTCAACTCGCCGTATTGGCGCGTGAAGGTTGGTGACTTCAAAACTCGCTCGGAAGCGGAGGCGGCTATGGCGGCTATTCGTGCCGCTTTCCCCGGCATTTCATCGCAACTGCGTGTCGTCCGCGACCGTATAAATCATTGATAAGATATGACTATAGAACCCGAAAAGCTCAGTGATGAGCAACGTATTGGTCTTATTGCCGAACGAATCTCGGATATTATCACTTTGATGGGCGAGGATGTCACTCGCCAGGGCTTGGTCAAGACTCCTATGCGCGCAGCCAAGGCTCTCTTTTTTCTCACCTCAGGGTATCGCAATGACACTCCACAAATATTGGAGTCGGCTCTCTTTGACCACGATGGCTCGCGTGTGGTAGTTGTCAAGGATATAGAGTTCTACTCGATGTGCGAGCATCATATTTTGCCATTCTTCGGCACCATTTCAATAGCATATCTTCCGGGGAAACAAATCGTTGGTCTCAGCAAATTGGCTCGATTGGTCAATAACTGTGCCCGTAAACTACAAGTTCAAGAGCGCTTGACAGCCGAGATTTGTCGCATTGTTAAAGATACCCTCAAGTCCGATGGCGTAATGGTGAAATGTCAAGCCCAGCACCTATGTATGAAGATGCGAGGTGTTGAGAAACAAAATGCCTCGACGACCACTATTGATTATAATGGTAAATTCGAGCAGGACAGCACTTTACGTGCCGAAGTGATTGCCCAACTCTAAATTTGCATTAATTCTCGTATAATAGAGTCCGACACCAACCAATAGTCGCGGTTGATTGTCAGCACGGCACCGTTACGGTGCATCTTTCCTGTTTCCAAGAATGACTGTGCATCTTGCTCTATCTTTGAGCGAGTGACATCATCAAATATTGATAAATCCAAGCCACGTGCAGTGCGCAATCCGGTCATTATCAAATCATTGATGCTATTAAGTTCATCTTCTTCATCAATTTCATATGGCTCGGGAAGCCTCTCAAGCCACTTGCTTGTATTCGCGATATCTATGCGTCTGACAGAGCCGTCAAATGAGTGCGCTGCGGGTCCAAGTCCGAGCCAACGTCCTTGCGCTGACCAATATAGGCTGTTATGTCGCGATATAAAACCCGGACGGGCAAAATTGCTTATTTCATAGTGTTCAAATCCGGCTTTCGCTGTTTCCTCACGCAATATTGCAAATTGAGCGGCTATTTCATCATCATCGGCAGGATGAATTTTACCTTGCTCCCATTGGTGATACAATGCTGTGCCTCGGCTATAGGTCAAACAATAAGCCGACAGGTGATTAATTGGCATTGAGAGTAATCGGGTTAAATCTTTGCGCCACCACTCTGCTCTTAGCCCGGGCAAGCCATATATCAAATCGCAACTGATATTATTAATTCCCCCGGCTTGTATAGTCTCAATTGCCGTCAAAGCATCAGCAGCAGTGTGACGACGACGCATCCACTTGAGCATGTCATCATCCAACGATTGCACACCCATACTGATGCGATTGATGCCCAATTCACGCCACTTTGTCACACTATCCGTGGTAACATCCTCGGGATTAACCTCAATGGTAAACTCCTCAACGTCGTTCAACGGCAGGTGTCTTACAATCTTTGATAGCAAATCAATTGGCATTATAGATGGTGTGCCACCTCCTAAATATATTGTACGTATCGGTTCGGAGAGCTCGTCCTTGCGAGCAACATACTCACGTATCACGCCACGGGCATATTCCGCTAAAAGCCGTCGGTCGGCTATTGAATAGAAGTCGCAGTATACGCATTTGCTGTGACAAAAGGGTACGTGAATATATATTCCGGTCATCAGTTGTATTTTTTATCTACAACAACACGCCCACACAATTGCGTAAACTTGCAATATTTACAGTTGTCAAGATTGTCACATTGTCTGAATGGGGTACTCGGATCAAAAATTGACTCAACCGTCTTATTGAGCAAACTACGAAACTCAGTGCTCAATTTAGGATAGGGAGGCAACGGATTACGGTTGTAAGTCAAGTTTTCTATCTTACCCGAAGTGGTTATCTTGCGCAACGAGTGTATCGCCAGATGAATGGTGTTTCCCGACTTCTCTAAGTCGTTATATGCTTCGGCATACAACATCAATTGGAAGATACCTTGGCAGGAATGTTTACCGGAGAACAAATTCTCAAGATCCGAGCCTACCGACAACTCGTCAGAGCCTGTTTTGTAGTCGATAAACCTCAACTCATTTGACCCTAATCTATCGATACGATCAATTTGCATCCTGAAATTAATCGTTAAATTAGGTGTGATAGCCCATTGTTTGTGTACATCCATCTCTCCTGCTACATACTCAAATGTCGAATTATTGCAATAACAATCGCGCTCTGCTTCAAGCATTTTCCTTACTTGTTTGCAAATTATTGCGCAATTGATTTCCGATTCAGTCGATCTATTCTTTACAGGTATCTTGCTGTGGTAGACAACATTATCAATCTCTCTTGAAACCATCTCTTCAATTGCATTGCCACTGAGAAGCGAATTGATTACTTGTGCACTTATCACTTTCCCACTATATTGCCCGTAGATATTCATCATCGTGTGATGAAAAATATCGCCTAATTGAGCCGGTGTAATATAGCCCAATGGCTCGTCATCATCGCGCATTCCTTTGACATACTTCAGATAGAATGACAATGGGCATGTAAGATATGATTTCAACGCCGATGCCGATAGGTATAATCCATTTTCTACTGTATATCGGGACAATTCCTTCATAACGACATCATCCTTATCAATTGTTATTTCGCGTTGCAAGGGACGAATTCCGCCTACCTGCACATTTTTATGCTGTATGTTTTGATGATCATGAAGATACATCAACTGTGACAAGTAGCGAGACATTTCCCCGGAGTGGTTACCCGCTCGAGAGTCGTATAGTAGTGTAACATTCTTGGTACGAGCAAGTAATCTATAGAAATAGTATGCATAATAACTTTCGCGGCGATCAATCGGTTCAAGACCATAGCCTCGTCGCAAGTTATTGGGTATCATTGTCTTGATGTAATCCTTGCGTGGAAATTGGCGCTCATTCATTGACAATATAATTATGTTGTCAAAATCCAAAGCGCGTGTCTCCAATACGCCCATGATTTGTAAACCACGCAATGGCGTACCCGACAATGACATCTTCGAGGAATTCAATATCTGCTCAAATAGAATAAAGAATGTGACCTCTT
>JBJEDD010000052.1:0-14310 GCA_051871715.1 Muribaculaceae bacterium
TGCCCGGCGTGATGGTGCCTCTGAGCGAGACCATCCGCGGCTTCAAGATGATACTCAATGGCGAGATGGACCAATATCCCGAGCAGGCATTCCTCAACGTCGGCACCATCGACGAAGCCATCGAGAAGGGCCGTCGACTCCTCGCCGAAGTAAAATAACAATTAATAATCAAGCAAATGACACTGAAAATAATATCGGCAGAAGAAATCATCTTCACAGGCGATGTAGAGTCGGTGACCCTCCCCGGGGTGCTCGGCTCATTCACCGTGCTCAACAACCATGCCTCGTTGGTGTCGACGCTCGCAGCCGGCGACATCGTCTACACCGACGCCGCCGACAAGCGCGAGAGCCATCATATCGATGGCGGTATCGCCGATATCGACAACAACACAGTGTCAGTGTGCATATATTGATAAGGCTATGACCCGCATAATCAGCATATTATTAATGACTCTGCTGAGCACGCTGCTCACCGTGGCGCGCGCCAACGAGCCGGCTACCGAAGGCGAGAGCGAAGGCATCGATGCCAAGGCTATCGTATTCGACCACTTGGGTGATGCCTACGGCTGGGAAGTGCCTTTCAACCACCACAAGCGCATCCCGTTGCCCATCATCGTCAAGACCGACGACGGCTTCCACTGCTTCTCGTCGGCACGCGTTGAGCATGGTGCCGAGTGGGTCGATGGCGGCGTCACATTCAAGATTGCCGGCGAAGACAGCGAGTACAAAGGCAAAGTGGTCGCTATCGTTGACGGCAAGGAAGTGAAGCCCCTGGACATCTCCATCACCAAGAACGTGCTGGCGCTGTTCATCTCGGTGGGCTTGGTCGTAGGCTTAATGCTGTGGCTGGCAGGCTTCTATCGCCGCCATGGCGTGGGCAAGACTCCCCGCAAGGGCTTGGGTGCCGTCGAGGCTGTTCTCACATTTATATATGACGGCGTCATCAAGTCGACCCTCGGCAAGGATGCGCCACGCTTTGCGCCCTATCTGTTGACGGTGTTCTTCTTCATCTTCGGCATGAACTTGCTGGGACTGATCGTCATCTTCCCCGGCGGTGCCAACCTCACCGGCAACATCGCCGTGACTATGGTGCTCGCGCTGTGCACATTCCTGGTAACCAACCTCTTCGGTACCAAGCACTATTGGAAAGACATCTTCTGGCCCGATGTACCCATCTGGCTCAAGTGTCCGCTGCCAATCATGCAGGTAATCGAGGTATTCGGCATCTTCACCAAGCCGGCAGCACTCACCGTGCGTCTGTTTGCCAATATGATGGGCGGACACATGATAGTCATCGTGCTCACCTTGCTGATATTCATCTTCGCCGCCATGAGCCCCGTCTTCGGCGTGGCTACCATCGCGGTATCCATACCCTTCTCAATCTTCATGTTGCTCATCGACTGCTTGGTAAGTTTCATCCAAGCATATGTGTTCACCATGCTGTCGACCATCTTCATCTCGCTGGCACAGGAGCACGGGCATCACGAAGAAATTAACGAAACAATTGCATTAGAAACAAAATAAACAAAAAAAATAACTAACCACTTAAAATCAAAAGACTATGTTAGGACTTTTAGCAGTAGAAGCATTAACAGCTCTCGGCGCCAGCATCGGCGCAGCTATCGCAGCCATCGGCGCAGGTATCGGTATCGGTAAAATCGGCGGCTCAGCAATGGAAGCCATCGCCCGTCAGCCCGAAGCAGCCGGCGACATCCGTAGTAATATGATTGTAATCGCCGCCCTTATCGAAGGTGTGGCTCTCTTTGCTGTCATCGTCTGCATCCTCGCCTTGTTCGTATAATATTCCACGGCTCAACCCTCAAGAGTAATCTCTAATGGAACTATTCACCCCTGATTTCGGCTTGGTCTTCTGGATGTTCGTGTCCTTCGCCGTGCTTTTCCTCATACTGTGGAAATTTGCATGGCCGGCAATCCTCAAGACTGTGAACTCACGCGCCGACCTCATAGACAAGGGTGTGGAATATGCCCAAAGCGCCAAGGAACAACTCGACAATGCGCGCCTCAGTGCTCAAGAAGTGATCAACGAAGCTCGTCGGCAACAAGCAGAAATGATGCGCGAAGCCGACCGCATCAAGACACAAATGATCGAGGACGCTCGCCAAAGCGCCCAAGCCGAGGCTCAGAAAGTGATGGATAACGCCAAGTTGCAGATCCAACAACAACAAAAAGAAGCCCAGTTACAATTCCGCAACCAAGTCAGCGACTTTGCCCTGCAAATCGCCACCAAGGTGGTCAAGAACCAACTCGGTGACCAAAAAGCTCAGGCAAAGCTGGTCAACGCCATTCTCGACGACATAGACACCAAATAAACCGCCATCAACAAGATGAATCAAGGTCTTATTCCGCGTAGATATGCCAAAGCCCTGTACAAAGTAGGGCTCGAGCGTGGCTGTGTCAAGCCCTGCTATGCCATGATGAACTCGTTGGCGGCAGCCTTTGACCACAGCGTCCGCCTCAAGGACACTGTCGCAAACCCCTTTGTCTCTATCGACGACAAGACAGCCCTGATTGCTGCAGCCGCCGGCGCCAAAGCCTCCGATGCCCTCTTTGCCGACTTTATCAAGTTGTTGGTACAGAATCGACGCATTGACATCATCGACGACGTCGCTCGCGCTTTCACCGACATATACCGCAAGGCAAACAACATCAGCCGCGTCGAAGTCGTCTCCGCTTCTCCCATTGACAGTGATGCCACTGCTCGCATCCGCCAACTCATCGCCGCGCACCTCCCCGCCGATGCCACCATGGAATTATCCTCGCGCATCGACCCCGAGATTATCGGCGGTTTTGTCGTCAACATCGACAACGAGCGGCTGGATGCCTCTGT
Organism: Muribaculaceae bacterium; assembly: GCA_051871715.1. GTDB lineage: Bacteria > Bacteroidota > Bacteroidia > Bacteroidales > Muribaculaceae > CAG-873. Next base: position 2,849 of record JBJEDD010000052.1, read on the forward strand.
GTCGTCACAACTCAAAGAGTTACGGCTCTCTCTGCTCAAATAACATCTAAATAACTTTTTACGTATTTTGCCCACAATGATTAATCCAAGCGAGATATCCGAAGTCTTAAAACAACAACTCGAAAGCGTCAACTCCAAGGTTAACTTCGAGGAAGTAGGCCGCGTGTTGGAAGTCGGCGACGGCGTCGCCCACATCTACGGCTTAGACAACGTGTGCTCCAACGAACTTGTAGAATTTGAAAACGGTGTCAAGGGCGTCGTCCTCAACCTCGAGGAGAGCAATGTCGGCGTCATCTTGCTCAACAACGTCAGCAAGGTGACCGAGGGCATGAGTGTCAAGCGCACAGGTCAAATCGCTTCTATCCCTGTGGGCGAAGGTCTCCTGGGACGCGTCATCAACGTCCTCGGTGAGCCTATTGACGGTCGTGGTCCTATCGAAGGCGAGCTGATGCCCCTCCCCCTGGAGCGTAAGGCGCCCGGCGTAATCTTCCGCCAGCCCGTAAATCAGCCGCTGCAGACCGGTATCAAAGCCGTCGACTCCATGGTGCCCATCGGTCGCGGTCAGCGCGAGCTCATCATCGGCGACCGCCAGATCGGCAAGACCGCCATCGCCATTGACACCATCATCAACCAACGCCAAAACTTTGCCGAGGGCAAGCCCGTATACTGCATCTATGTGGCTATCGGTCAGAAAGCCTCGTCAATCGCCGCTACTGTTGACACCCTGCGTCGCCACGGCGCTATGGACTACACAGTGGTGGTCGCTGCGTCGGCTTCCGACTCGGCTTCCATGCGCTACTATTCGCCTTTTGCCGGCGTAGCCATCGGCGAGTACTTCCGCGATACCGGTCGCGATGCCCTCATCATCTATGATGACCTCTCGAAGCAGGCTGTCGCCTACCGCGAAATTTCGCTTATCCTCAAGCGCCCCTCGGGTCGCGAGGCTTATCCCGGCGATATCTTCTACCTCCACTCTCGTCTGTTGGAGCGCGCTGCCAAGATTATTGATAATCAAGAAATTGCTTCGCGCATGAACGATATGCCCGCTCAACTCAAGCCCCTCGTCAAGGGTGGTGGCTCCCTCACAGCCCTCCCCATCATCGAGACTCAAGCCGGCGACGTATCGGCATACATCCCCACCAACGTCATTTCCATCACCGACGGTCAGATTTACCTCGAAACCGCTCTCTTCAACCGCGGTATCCGCCCCGCTATCAACGTGGGTATCTCTGTATCGCGTGTCGGTGGTAACGCCCAAATTAAGGCGATGAAGAAGGTGGCAGGTACCCTCAAAATCGACCAAGCACAGTTCCGCGAACTCGAGTCATTCACCAAGTTCGGTGGCGATATCGACGCCGTGACCGCCCGCACCATCGACAAGGGCCGCAAGAACGAGCGTCTGCTCATCCAGCCTCAGTATCACCCCGTGGCTGTCGAGGAGCAAATCGCCGAAATCTACTGCGGTGTGAATGGCTTGCTCAGCAATGTGCCCATTGACAAGGTCGCTGAATTTGAGAAACAATTCATACAGTTGCTGCGCGCTTCCTACAAGGACGTGCTCGAGCAACTGCGCCAAGGCAAACTCACCGATGAGGTTACCGCCAAACTCGCTGAGGCTGCCGCCCAAATCACCGGGCAATTTTAACACTCTGAATTGACTCACAACCGCAAATGGCAACATTAAGAGAATTGAAAGGTCGCATTGGCTCGGTAGCCTCGTCAGAGAAGATTACCGGCGCCATGAAGATGATTTCTTCGGCTAAGATGCACAAGGCCGAGGGCGCTCTGCGTCGCCTCCAGCCCTACCGCAACACCATCGAAGGCATCATAGGCAACTTGCTGCAAGCCGACGCGCCCTTCGCATCGCCCCTCGCCGCCACCCGCCCGGTGCAACACCTCACCATCGTGGCTCTCGGCAGCGATGACGGACTTTGCGGCGCTTACAATGTCAACATCGCCAAATTCGTTGAGGAACAAATCGACCGTCTCCGTGGCGAGCACGGCTCGTCGGTGGCTGTCACCATTGTGCCCGTGGGCACCAAGATGGCGAAGGCTGTAGCCCGACTCAGCGGCATCGCCACTATCGCTCCCACCGACGTGGTTACCTCCAAGAGCGACGGCGCTGCCATCAAGTCGTTTGAAGGTGCGCTTCGCAACTCATTCCTCAACGGCGACACCGATGCCGTGTACATTGTTTATATGAACTTCCGTAGTGCCGGACGCCAAGTCGCCACCTGCGACCGTTGGCTCCCCATGTCGCCCGAGGCTTTCACAGCCACCGGCAAACACACTTCGGCGAAGCCTTACCTGTTTGAACCCGACGCGCAACACATCTTCGAGAGCGTGCTCCCCATGTACTTGCTGTCGGTAACTCAGGAAATCTTTGTCGAAAACCAAGCCTCCGAGCAAGCCGCCCGCGTTATGGCTATGCAAGCCGCCAACGACAATGCCAAGAAGCTCCTCGACCAGTTGCGGTTGGAATACAATAAACTGCGTCAACAATCCATTACCACCGAACTCCTCGACATAGTCGGCGGTCAAATCCGAGATTAAAGACGTAAATAATTAACGTAATTTAACATCGAAATAGAATATATCAATCATTAATCAATGGGTAGTGTAAAAGAATACTTTACATCTTTGGGCTCGGGCATCGTCTCCCTGTTGCAGGGAATGTCGGTGACCGGCAAAGAGTTTGTAACCCCCAAGATAACCGAGCGTTATCCCGAGGATAGAGAGACCCGTCAATGGCCCGAGCGATTCCGCGCAGTCCTTGAACTCATCTATGATGCCAACGGCGACCACAAGTGTATCGCCTGTGGCACCTGCGAGCGCAATTGCCCTAATGGCACCATCACCATCGAGAGCAAGATGGTCGACACACCCGCAGGCACCAAGAAGAAAAAACTTGCCAAGTATATCTACGACTTAGGCTCGTGCACCTTCTGCCAGCTGTGTGTCACTTCGTGCCCCACCAACGCGCTGCGCTTCAGCAATGACTTCGAGCAAGCCGTATTCACTCGTGGCAACTTAGTAAAACAACTCAATTACCTGCCCGAGAAGCCCGAGCCGGAGCTCACCGAGGAGGAAAAAGCTCGCATCGCCGCCGAGCGCGAGGCTAAGATAGCCGCTGCCAAGGCTGCCAAGGCTAAGCGTGAAGCTGAAGCCGCTGCCGCCGGCAATTCCGCTCCTGCAGCTCCCGCCGCCGAGGCTCCCGTCGACTCTGCCGCCGCTAAGGCACTCGCCGCCGCTAAGGGCGACCCCGAGAAAGAAGCCAAAATACGTGCCGCACTTGCAAAAGCCGCCGCTCTCAAGGCTCAACGCGAAGCCGCCAAGGCTGATAAAACCGAATAATAAAAACAACTAAATATGGATTCAGTAGGAAGTATCATTCTGTTTGTGATTGTCGCGCTGTCGATAGTCGTATGCTCGATACTCGCCGTGACGACCCGCAAAATCTTGCGCGCCGCCACCTACCTGCTCTTCACCCTGTTTGCTACAGCTGTCGTCTACTTCATGCTCGACTACCAGTTCCTGGGCGCTGTGCAGATTGCCGTGTATGCAGGCGGTATCGTCGTACTCTTCGTCTTCGCGATTTTACTCACCTCCCACCCTGGACACAACTCCGAGAAACTCGCCTCCAAACGCCGTGTCTTGGGCTTGATTGCCTCTCTTGCAATGTTAGTCATCGCCGGCGGCTCGCTGCTGGCTCGTTGTGGCGCTCTGTCGGTCACCAAGCCCGATGTTGCCACTCCTGATATGAACCAAATCGGCACCGCCATGATGGGTGTCGGCGAGGGTCAGTATCTCCTCCCCTTCGAGGCTATCAGTGTTCTGTTACTCGCATGTATAATCGGTGGCATCGTTGTCGCCCGCAAACGTTAATCAGCTATGGAAATTACTGCACTTTACTACCTCGTTCCGTCGCTGATTATGTTCTGCTGCGGACTCTACGGCTTCTTGACCCGTCGCAATATGATTGCTATGCTCATCTCCTTGGAGTTGATGCTCAACGGTGTAGACCTCAACTTTGTAATCTTTAACCGCTTCCTTTTCCCCGGACAGATGGAGGGTATGATTTTCACCCTCTTCGGCATCGCCCTCGCTGCAGCTGAGACAGCCCTGGCTATCGCCATCATTATCAACATCTTCCGTTGGGTCAACAATATTGACGTCAGGGAGCTTAACCAAATGAAATTTTGATAGTTATGAGCCCTGTAATACCTGTAATCATCTTAGCGTTGCCGCTATTTATGTTCATCTTCCTGGGTCTGTGCGGCTCAAAGATGAAACACCCGGTGGCAGGCTTCCTGGGCACCCTCGGCTTGGGTGTGGTGATGGTGCTGTCCTATTACACAGCCTTCACTTACTTCTTCAGCGGTGCTCCTGAGTTCATCTCAGCCGCCGGCGAACGCCTGCAGTGCGTGATGTTTGACCAAACATGGTTGCAATTCACCGACACATTATATATAAGCCTCGGCTTCTTCCTCGATCCCATCTCGGCTATGATGCTCGTGGTCATCACCACAGTATCCTTCATGGTGCACCTCTATAGCCTCGGCTATATGCGCGACCACCATGGCGTGTACGAAGTCGGCTTCCAGCGCTTCTATGCCTTCTTGTCATTGTTTACATTCTCAATGCTCGGCTTGGTTGTCGCTACCAACATCTTCCAGATGTACATCTTCTGGGAGTTAGTGGGTGTATCGTCCTACTTGCTCATCGGCTTCTACTATCGCAAGCCGTCGGCAGTATCTGCATCCAAGAAAGCCTTCATCGTCACCCGCTTTGCCGACCTTGGCTTCCTCATCGGTATCCTTATCCTCAGCTTCTATACCGGCACCTTCGACTTTACCTTGCTCACCTCGGCACCTGTTGAGGGCATGAGCGGTGTATACCACGTCGACATCAACACCGCCGAGGGTATCCTCAGCACCTTCACCTCGCACCCCGCACCGATGTTTATGGGCGCATCGGTGCTCACTTGGGCGCTGGTACTCATCTTCATGGGTGGTATGGGTAAGTCGGCAATGATGCCTCTGCACATCTGGCTGCCCGATGCTATGGAGGGTCCTACCCCCGTGTCGGCACTCATCCACGCCGCCACCATGGTCGTTGCCGGTGTCTACTTGGTAGCTCGCTTGTTCCCGCTGTTCCTCATGGAGGAGTCGGCACTTGTGATTGTTACCGTCGTCGGCGCACTCACCGCCTTCTATGCGGCTGTTGTGGCTTGTACTCAGATTGATATCAAGCGTGTGCTGGCATTCTCGACCATCTCGCAGATTGCCTTCATGATGGTAGCCCTGGGCGTTGCTCGTCCCGAGCACCACGAGTCGCTGGGCTACATGGCTTCAATGTTCCACTTGTTCACCCACGCTATGTTCAAGGCGTTGCTCTTCCTTGGCGCCGGCGCACTCATCCACGCTATCGGCTCCAACGACTACACTGCTATGCACGGCTTGCGCAAGCACATGCCCATCACTCACTGGACATTCCTCATCGGCTGTCTCGCTATCGCCGGTATCATTCCCTTCTCGGGCTTCTTCTCCAAGGACGAAATTCTCAGCGCCTGCGGCTCATACAGCACTCTGGTTTACATCTGGATGTCGCTCGTTGCCGGCCTCACAGCCTTCTATATGTTCCGTCTCTACTACCTCATCTTCTGGTGGAAAGAACATGAGATACCTGCCGGTCACCACGCTCCCCACGACCAGCCTTGGACTATGTCGCTGCCGCTGATAATCCTCGCAGCCATCTCCTGTGTTGCCGGCTTCATCCCCTTCGGCAAGTTGGTAAGTTGGAACGGCGAGCCCTACGACTTCATGGCACACTTCGACTGGGGCGTTGCTTCGGTGAGCCTCGCTGTGGCTGTCGCAGCTATCGCACTCGCCACAGTGATGTACCGCAAGGAGAATGCTCTCCCCTCCAAGTTCAAGAACGCCCTGCCCAACCTGTGGAAATGGGCTCACCACCGATTCTATTGGGACGAACTCTATATGTTCATCACCCACAAGATCATCTTCAATGGCGTGTGCCGTGCCTTGGCATGGTTTGACCGCCACATCATCGACGGCACTATGGATGCATTCGCCGCTATCACTCACAAAGCATCGGATGTCATCAAGCCTATGCAGTCGGGTCAAGTACAGATGTACACTTGGTTGTACGTCATCGGTGCCCTACTCCTGGGCGGTATCACCATCCTGTGCCTTATGTAATCAATAGAGCCAATCCCATCAGAAAAAGTAATAAACTATGTTTGAAAATATATTAATCTACTTTGTAATCATCCCGCTGGTAATGCTTGCAGCGTTGGGCTTGTGCCGCAACATCAAGCAAATCAGAGCGGTCGCCGTCGTAGGCTCGCTGGGGTTGATTGCGCTGTCGACAGTAGTGCTCTTGCAATACTTGGACATGCGCTCGGCAATAGATGCGGCTATCGCAGCCGGTACAGCCACTGAGCAGCCCGCTATGCTGTTCCGCGACACCTGGACTTGGTTTGCTCCGCTTAACATTCACCTCGCCGTAGGTGTCGATGGCATCTCCATCGCCATGTTGATGCTCTCGTCAATCATCGTCTTCGCCGGCTCGTTCGCCTCTTGGACCATCAAGCAACCCAAGGAATTCTTCTTGTGGCTCATCTTGCTGAGCACCGGTGTCTTCGGCTTCTTCATCTCGGTAGACTTGTTCACCATGTTCATGTTCTACGAGGTCGCCCTTATTCCTATGTACCTGCTCATCGGTGTATGGGGCTCGGGCAAGAAGAACTATTCAGCAATGAAACTCACCTTGATGCTTATGGGTGGCTCGGCATTCCTGATGCTCGGTCTCATCGGCATCTACTACCACTCGGCTCCCGAGGGTGGACAACTCACCTGGAACCTCCTCGAAATCGTTGAGAACGGCGCCATCCCCCACGGCTGGCAGCAGTTCCTCTTCCCGATGACCTTCGTAGGCTTCGGTGTCCTCGGTGCAATGTTCCCCTTCCACACATGGTCGCCCGACGGTCACGCCTCAGCGCCCACCGCAGTGTCAATGCTCCACGCCGGCGTGTTGATGAAACTCGGTGGCTATGGCTGCTTCCGCGTGGCTATATACACCATGCCCCAAGCCGCTCACGAGTTGTCGTGGATATTCCTCATCCTCACCGGCATCTCGGTGGTCTACGGTGCCTTCTGCGCATGCGTCAAGACCGACCTCAAATACATCAACGCTTACTCTTCGGTTAGCCACTGTGGCTTGGTGCTCTTCGCCATCCTCATGCTCAACGAGACTGCAATGACCGGTGCCATCATGCAGATGCTCTCGCACGGCTTGATGACCGCCCTCTTCTTTGCACTCATCGGTATGATTTATGGTCGCACCCACACCCGCGAAATCACCGAGATGGGTGGCATGATGCAGATTATGCCTTACCTGTCGGTTTGCTATGTGATTGCCGGTTTGGCATCCCTCGGCTTGCCCGGCTTGAGCGGCTTCGTCGCTGAGATGACCATCTTCGTCGGCTCATTCCAAGCCGGTATGGCAGACTTCCTCGCCGGTCACGGCTCGCTCCGCTTGGTATTCACCTTGGTAGCTTGCTGCTCCATCGTCATCACCGCAGTCTACATCCTGCGCGTTGTAGGCAAACTGCTCTTCGGTCCCGTACACGACGACCACCATCGCTCTCTCACCGATGCTACATGGTGGGAACGCGTATCGACCGTGAGCCTCATCGTATGTGTTGCCGCCATCGGCTGCTTCCCCAATTTCTTCAGCAACTTGATTAAATTCACCTTTGATCCTGCCATCTTCAGTGTGCTGGGACTTAAATAAGACCGTTTAACAATGGATTACGCACAATTTTTAGCAATGAAGCAAGAGATTGCCCTATTGGTAGTCTTCTTGATTGTCTTCCTCTACGACTTGTTTATGCCCGAGCGTAGCCGTCGCGCCCTGCCCGCAGTGAGCGCCGTGCTGATGCTGATCGTCACCGCCGCCGGCTTCTTCTGCGACTACTTTGGCGTATCGGCTCCCACTGAGGCATTTGCAGGTATGTATGCCACATCGCCCGTCATCGCCACTATCAAGAATATCCTCAACATCGGCATGGTCATCGTGCTGATACAGTCAGCCAAATGGGCTAACAGCGAGGGTATGGTAATGCGCCGTGGCGAATTCTACGAACTCATCTTGGTGACACTCTTCGGTATGTACCTGATGATTTCGGCACGCCACTTCCTGGTATTCGTCATCGGTTTGGAATGTGCTTCGCTACCCTTGGCTGCTATGGTGGCATTCGACAAGAGCCGCTACGAGAGCCACGAAGCAGCCATCAAGTACATCCTCACCGCCGTATTCTCCTCGGCTATCTTCTTGATGGGCTTGTCATTCGTCTATGGCTTGGCAGGCTCGCTCTACTTCGACAACATCTACGTGGCTCTTATGGGCCACAACACCAAGATGCTGGTCGTTGCCTTGGCATTTGTCATCGCCGGTATCGGCTTCAAGTTGTCATTGGTCCCCTTCCACTTGTGGACTGCCGACACCTACCAAGGTGCCCCCACCTCGGTGACCGCCTACCTGTCGGTAATCTCTAAGGGCGCTACCGCATTTGCCTTCCTCACCGTGCTCGCACAGGCATTCGGCTTGTTCTACAGCCAAGTGTGGGAGTGGATGCTATACGCGCTGATTATCCTCACCATCACCGTGGGTAACCTCTTCGCCATCCGCCAGCGCAACATGAAGCGCTTCCTTGCATTCTCGTCAATCTCCCAGGCAGGTTATATCATGCTCGGCATCATCGCCTACAACGCCCTCGGCGTCGCCGCTATGATGTTCTACATCTTGGTATACATCTTCTCCAACCTCGCCGCCTTCGGCGTCATCGGAGCAATCGAGAACGCAACCGGCCGTGTGTCGATGGACGACTACAACGGCTTGTACAAGACCAATCCTCGCTTGGCATTCACCATGATGCTCGCTATGTTCTCCTTGGCAGGTATCCCGCCCTTTGCAGGCTTCTTCTCCAAGTTCTTCATCTTCACCGGTGCCTTGCAGGCAGCATCGCCGGCGATGTATGTGCTGGTGCTCATCGCCTTGATTAACACCATCGTGTCGCTATACTACTACTTGCTGGTAGTCAAGGCAATGTTCATCAAGGACGACGAGTGTGTCATCGCTCCCTTCCGCTCGGCATGCAGCGAGCGTATAGGCATGTGGATTGCCGTGGCAGGCATCATCTTCTTGGGACTCGTAAGCCCCATCTACGATAGCCTCATCGCCATCGCCCAATCCAGCGAGCTCAGCTCCTTCTTCCTCAAGTAATCCCTTCCCCCACAATACAGCGAGGGCATCACCACCGGTGATGCCCTCGCTGCTATATACCAATAATCTTAAACTACCACTCTATATCCAAGTAGAACAAATCTTCGGGTTTGCTTTGCAATTGAATATCAAATTTAAGACTCATTTCAACCATACTGGAGGCATTATGAAGTCTCATAGAAATTGACCAACCTTTGTTCATCGTCAATATTATCGTGGTCTTTGAATTTTCCTTGAATGCCAATTCAATTATTCTATCCGGCATCTCTATCGGAGGAATTGAGATTCTTGGCTTTTGCTTGCCGGCATTCATATTCAAAGAACCATATAGATTAAACGGTATTACTGTTGTAGTGTGGTTACTATGATGAATTAACTTATAATAATCACGACCATTACTGCCAATAAGATATTGTACAAGTTTAGATGTTACATTTGATTTTGATTGTAATCGCTCAAATTCGCTCATAAAAGCCTTTAATAAAGGCACATACACATCATTCTCTTTATCGTCAATATCTGACCATCTTTTTCCATCTCGTTTTGCTTGCGCAATTTTGTCGAAAATGACATTGATGTCATTGAAATAATCCACAGAACACGGAGACCCCATCCAGTCCTTGCCAAAATCAATATGTGGTGAGATACGGGAATGCTTTAATGCACTATGATTATGCTTAACTGAAATGCCGATTTCCCATTCAATTGCACGCCGAATAACAAGTACATCCCTAATATCGCCATTATTTGTAGCTACATTATCAGGTTGTAATGTAACGGTCAATTTATCATTACCATCTTCTTCAATACGCGGCTCCATATCCATAATTGCTGATATTCCAGCATTAGCAGAAAGCAACATTTCCGCGCGCATTACCTCTTCAATACTGCTGTACTGATTTCTTGCAATGTTAACGCTTTCATTTTCTTCTATTTCTATATTTCTTTTCTTTTGTACAATTTGTATGAGAGCAAGTATACAAGCATATTCGTATGCTTTACCATATTTCATTGAATTTGATGTATCCATAATGCATTATTTTAGTATATGTTTCAATTGCTCGGCTAAGAAAAACGACATACGAGGAGGAACGGCATTACCGACCATTTTATATCCATCTCTTACATCGCTGTATAAAAATTTAAAAGAGTCAGGGAATGTTTGAATTCTTGCGCACTCCCTAACACTTAATCTCCGATAGAGGTGTTCGTATCCATAAACAAAAGCACGTTCGTTTCTATTTTTATAAATCATTTTTGGTGCTTGAGGGTGAAGTGGCTCGTTTTTGGCTTGCGCTTGTATTGTAAAAGACACTTCATTCCACCCTCTAACCCTATTTCTTGCCATAAATTTTGCATCGTAGGGACCAATATAAATATCATGGTTTGTCAATACAGTATTTTCTACTACAGTCTCATCCAAGTATTTTGCAGGCTCAACAGTAATATCTCCTATTGCATCTTTAAGAGTCACTCTGGTCGTTTCCAGAGGATTCGGGAATAGATAGCAATTATCATAATGATTAAGAATTCCCATAATAAACACACGAAAACGGTCCTGCGGAATGCGGTAATCGGCACAATTTACAAGAGCATAAGAAACATCATAGCCAACCTCATATAATTGACTTATGAACATATTGAATGCAACCGAATGTTTATGTTCCAAGATTCCTTTAACATTTTCGATGAGAAAAAATTTGGGTTTCTTAGCAGTTACAATTCTTATATAGTCAAGAAAGAGCTTTCCACGCTCATCATCAATTCCACGACCATTACCGCCCTCGCTCCAAGATTGGCATGGAGGTCCGCCAATGATGCCATCACAATCAGGAATGTCCTCATTGCGCAAGCTCCTTATATCCCGAGTCTCCAAGAACGTACCTTTGTGATTAAAACGATAAGTATCCAATATTGATTTATCAATCTCATTAGCCCATATCACATCGTAACCGGATTTTTCAAAACCCAGATCCAAACCACCACAACCCGAGAACAAAGATACTACTTTCATCAATATATTCCCCTCTCATTCAAATAGCGCTTAATCTGCTTTGCAACGTGATATGCAAGATTAATCGGTACGGCATTCCCTATCATTTTATATCCATAATCAACGTCTTCATAGATGAATTTGAAATCATCAGGGAAGCCTT
>JBJEDD010000053.1:0-3578 GCA_051871715.1 Muribaculaceae bacterium
ACCAAATTTTCTATTATCAGGGAAAGGGCGAATGTGACTTTGTGGTACAAGTCGTAACAAAAATCGATAAGTTAATTCAAGTCACCTGGTCTTTGGATAATGAGGAAACCCGCAGGCGTGAAATTAATGGGCTGATTGAAGCCGCCGAAGTCACCGGTTGTGACAACCTTTTCATCGTAACTGCAGACTATGACGAGAACATTCAACTTGAAAATGGAAAAGAGATTCAGGTAATACCCGCATGGCGATGGTTATTGAATAAGTAATCCGCCCATGTCCCCAAATTTAGGACACATTTCGGTATTTTTGTCCTAAAATTGGGGACAGGGAGGCTTCGAGCAAAAAAGGAAGGATAATGTGGTTGCTCCGTTGAAAAATTATCTGTAACTTTGCGGAAATTTGAGACACTATGCCGGCAGTAAAACCCAAGAAAGCCTTAGGTCAGCACTTCCTGACCGACCAATCCATCGCGCGTCGCATCGCCGCGACCATCGATGACTGCCCGGGCTTGCCCGTTATCGAGGTGGGTCCCGGCATGGGTGTGCTCACCGCTCATATCCTCGCTACCGGGCGCGAATTATACGCCGTAGAGCTTGACAGTGAGAGCGTTGAATATCTGCGCGCCGGCAACTTGCCGGGATTGAGCCCCGAGCAAGTGGTGCCTGCCGACTTCCTCGCCATCCCGTTGCAAGACATCGTGGGCGACCGACAGTGCTGTGTCATAGGCAATTACCCCTACAATATCTCCTCGCAAATTTTCTTCAAGGTCCTCGACAACCGCGACCGTGTGGTCGAGTGCACAGGCATGCTGCAGCGCGAAGTCGCCGAGCGCATCTGCGCTCGCGAAGGCTCCAAGGTGCGTGGCATCCTCAGCGTCTTGCTGCAAGTGTGGTACACCACCGAGTACCTCTTCACTGTCGATGAGCACGTCTTCAATCCGCCCCCCAAGGTCAAGAGCGGCGTTATCCGCCTGAGACGTAACGATGTCGTCGACCCGGGATGCGACTTCAACCTCATGCGCACCGTCGTCAAGACCACATTCGGGCAGCGCCGCAAGACCATCCGCAACTCAGCGCGCTCACTACTTCCCGCCGGCGTCGTCTTCCCTGCCGACTGCCCATTGGGCGCCCTGCGCCCCGAGCAACTCTCCGTGGCTCAATTCATCGACCTCACCAACATCATCGCCGACATCCGCGCCGGCTCTAACACCTCTTCGCAATGTCAATGAAAGAATTTACCAACGAATATCTCGAGCAGATACGCCAAATAATCGCCTCGGGCGACAGCCAACTCGCCAGCCAAGAGTTGGAGCACCTCCACCCCGCCGACATTGCCGAGTTGTACCAAAATCTCGACCTCGCCGAGGCCGAGTTCCTCTACAAATTGCTCGACGAAGAGACCGCCGCCGATGTGCTCATGGAACTCGACGAGGACGACCGTCTCAAACTCCTCGAGGGCATGCCATCCGAGGAAATCGCCCGCCAAATCGAGCACCTCGACTCTGACGATGCCGTTGACGTCATCCAGCAACTCGACGAGGAGGACCGCGACGAAATCCTCTCGCACATCGACGACGTAGAGCAGGCAGGCGACATCATCGACCTGCTCAAGTATGACGAGGACACCGCCGGCGGCTTGATGGGCACCGAGATGGTGGTCGTCAACGAGAATATGTCTATGCCCGAGTGCGTCAAGGAGATGCGCCAGCAAGCCGAGGAAATGGACGAAATCTACTATGTCTACGTGGTCGACAACGACTATAAACTCAAGGGCATCTTCCCCCTCAAGAAGATGATTACCCACCCCTCGGTATCCAAAATCAAGCATGTGATGGAGACCGACCCGGTGAGTGTCAAGGCAGACACACCCATCGACGAGGTGGTTCTCGACTTCGAGAAATACGACCTTGTGGCGATGCCCGTGGTTGACAGTATCGGGCGCCTGCTCGGACGCATCACCGTCGACGACGTTATGGACCAGGTGCGCGAGTCATCCGAGCGCGACTACCAATTGGCTTCGGGTATCTCCTCCGACGTTGATGCCGACGACTCTATCTTCGCACAGACCAAGGCTCGCATCCCATGGCTGCTCATCGGCATCGCCTCGGGTATCCTCGCATCCATCATTCTCGGCGGATTTGAGGACCAACTCTCGGCAGTCACCACCCTGGCGCTCTTCATCCCCATCATCGCCGGTACCGGCGGTAATGTGGGCGTGCAAGCATCGGCTATAGTCGTGCAAGGTCTCGCCAACGGCTCCTTGGATATCAAGGAGTTCTCCTCACAACTTGCCAAGGAGGTGGTCATCGGCTTGCTCAATGCCACGGTCCTCTCGGGCGTAATCCTCATTTACAACCTATTGGTATATCCCGAGTGCCTCGCTGTAACCCTCTCTGTATCAGCATCCCTATTCTGCGTGGTGATGTTCGGCTCTATCTTGGGCACAGTGGTGCCGCTCACCTTCGAGAAAATCCACATCAACCCTGCCCTCGCCACCGGACCTTTCATCCAGATTTCCAACGACATTATGGGCTTGGTAATCTATGTATTCGTTGCCAAGTTCTTCTTGAGCATATTCGCCTAATATACTAATATAATAATGTGGACCTCGACCCCCGAGTTCTATATCATAGCGGGAGTAATTGCCGCTGCCATCATTGCCTACGCCGCCCTACCCTCGCGGCGCGGAGCCGCCGTGTTGCACACCGTTGCCGGCGAGTTGAGCGATAGCGGCTCCACCGAGGTTCCTGCCGGCATCGACGTGAGCATCGACGATGCCGGGCACATGGTCATCTGCCGCCGAGGACTGCCCGATGTGGGTGACGACGGCGCTGCCTCGCTGGCGGTCACTATTATAGGCTTTGACATCTCCATCGAGGAGCGACTCACCCGTGGCAAGTACCACATCGAGCACCGCGACACCGCCACCTTTACACTCGATTTCCTCGCGCCCGAGCGCTACCACGTGCGTTACAACAGCGACACCGCCAATCTTTTCACCGCCTTCACCATCCCCATTCGCCCGGGCATCACCCTATCTCGTCAACTCCACTGAAAATTTAATAAACATTTTAACAAAATTTACCCCCCCTTAAATTTTTTTTGTACTTTTGCGAAAAGATATATTTTATAACCGTATAATGTAAGTATTATGAAATTTATTAACACCGGGTTAACGCTGATGCTAATGGCTTGTATGGGTAGCTTTGCATCATGCTCAAGCGATGATAATCCGTCGCTCCCCGACGAGAACTCACAACCCTACGACCGTCTTGATCCACTTCCTCCAAACAAAGCCGTCGCATTTACCGAGAGTGACATTGAGCATCTTGCTATATTGGATAGGATGGCTTTCACACTGTATAACGCTATCGATGTCAATGACGCTATAACTGATACGCAGAATGGTAATTTCTGTCTCTCGCCTGCGAGCGCAGCAATCTGCTTCACTCTCTATGCCAACAGCATTGACAATCCTTGGCGCGATCAAGTGGTTAATTCGTTAGGTTTCAAATCAATAGACGAGATGAACACCTTAACCACCAAATTGCTCACCTACCTGCCTGCCGATGAGACCGG
>JBJEDD010000054.1:0-3548 GCA_051871715.1 Muribaculaceae bacterium
GCATCAACTACTATCCACCGCGCAACGACAACAAGGAAGGTTGGGACAACATCGATATCTTCGGCTGGATGGGCTATCCCATGCAGATCAAGATCAACTTCTTGTGCCGCGACTCTATCCTCGCTGCTCCCTTGTGCCTCGACCTCGTGTTGCTCAGCGACCTCGCTGCTCGCGCCGGCCGTCATGGCATCCAGCGCTTCTTGAGCTTCTTCCTCAAGAGCCCGATGCACGACTACACCAAGGGCGAAGTGCCTGTTAACCACCTCTTCCAGCAGTATGTAATGCTCAAGAACGCTATCCGCGAAATGGGTGGCTACGAGGCTGACGAAGCTATCGACTAATCCGATATCATCAACCCCTAATAGCAGAGCGACCCCGCCACATCGGCGAGGTCGCTCTTATATATATATTAATGTGTATTACCAACCGTTGTAGTGTACATTCTCGGGCTTCCACTTATCCTTGGGCTCGGGGCTCTCAGCGGGGTGCCCTATCGCAACAACACAGAGCGGAACTATCTCATCGGGC
This sequence comes from Muribaculaceae bacterium, assembly GCA_051871715.1. Lineage (GTDB taxonomy): Bacteria > Bacteroidota > Bacteroidia > Bacteroidales > Muribaculaceae > CAG-873. Next base: position 529 of record JBJEDD010000054.1, read on the forward strand.
AAGCCAAGCAAGCCCTTGACCGCGGCGGTGCGCTCGCTGATGGGATATACGCCACACCACACAGCGCCTAAGCCCAGGCTATGTGCAGCGAGCAATAAATTCTCGGTGGCTGCCGACACATCTTGGATCCAGAAGTCCTTGCCCTCGCCGGGAAATACATTGGTGGTATCGCCACACAACACTATTGCGAGAGGAGCCGTCTCGATGGGGCGATGCTGCTCGGCAAGCGAGTCGAGCAATGTTTCATCGTCGACAACCACCATTTTCCACGGCTGCTTGTTGCCGGCAGTCGGCGCTGCCATCGCGGCTTTCAGCATCGTATGCACATCGGCGCTGTCGACTGCCTGCTCAGTAAAGGCGCGGATGCTGGTGCGCGTCATGATATTTTCAATGGCGTCGTTCTCATTTTCATTCCCATTTTTTGTAACGGACACCGATGTATTAATACATCCCACGACTGTCAGCGATGCCATCGCCACAGCCGCCAATAAATAATTCACTTTTTTCATCATTATAGTTATTAGATATTACAAATTTCACAGCAAAGATAACAATTCCTCCACAAATCACCAAATCCGCCAAATTACCGAACAAATCACCGCCAAATTACCGAAAATTTTAACGCCAAATTACCGAATAAATCACCGCCAAATTACCGAATTTACAAAATTATTCGTAACTTTGCATCCTAAATTAATATATAACAGCCATGAGCAAGTATAAACACCGAGTAATTGAATCACTTCTAATCAAGAAGTTGCAATCCAAAGGCGCCGTCTTAATTGAAGGACCCAAGTGGTGTGGCAAGACTACAACCGCTCAAGAATTTGCCGCCTCGTCGGTACTCCTTGCCAAGCCCGAAGTGAAAGAAAACTTCCGCAATCTCATTGAAATGGACTCGGAGGTCGCATTAGATGGGAAAGCGCCTATGTTGATAGACGAATGGCAGACCATCCCCAAATTATGGGACGCTGTAAGATACATGGTGGATAGTCGTCATATGATGGGGCAATTTATACTCATCGGCTCGGCTGTTCCCAATCAAGAAGGCGAGAAAGAAATTCAGCACTCGGGAGTCGGTCGTTTCGCTTGGCTTACCATGCGCCCAATGTCCTTATTTGAGAGCGGCGACACCATCCCATCTGTTTCTATTGCTCAATTATTTGAAGCCCCTGCATCTATTAAAGGACACAACGACTTAAAAATCGCCGACATAGCATTCCTGATATGCCGCGGTGGATGGCCTATGGCTATTGACTTGCCACGCGATATCGCATTAGAGCAAGCCTTCGACTATTACTATGCTGTTACAAAAGAAGATATCACCCGAGTAGATGGCGTAAAGCGCACATCGACTCGAGTGCAAAGACTCATGCGTTCTTACGCACGTCACCAAGGGTCTCAAGTAGCCATCTCAGCCATTAAGGATGATATCAAGACCAATGATGCCGAGAATATTGATGATGGAACCATTAACTCCTACATCAATGCCCTTCGAAAAATATTTGTTATCGAGGATATGCCGGCATGGAATCCCAATTTGCGTTCTAAAACTGCTATACGCACAGCTGATACTCGCTATTTTGTTGATCCGTCTATCGCGACCGCCGCACTCGGTCTCGGACCAGAAGACCTACTCAACGATCTCAATACTATGGGATTAATGTTTGAGTCTCTGTGTGTGCGTGATCTCAGAGTGTTCGCCGAGTCTATTAACGGCAACGTTTTCCACTACCGAGATAAAAACGGCTTGGAATGTGACGCTGTAATACACCTACGCAATGGTAAATATGGACTTATCGAAATCAAACTTGGCGGAGAAACCCTTATCAATGCCGGTGCAGATACCCTAAATCGCCTCGCTGAGAAAATTGACACCGACAAAATGGGCGAGCCATCGTTCAAAATGATACTCACAGCAGTGGGCGAGCGACCCTATAGGCGCTCAAGTGACGGCATTTATGTTGTTCCTATCGGCTGCTTAATGCCGTAAGGGGATTACTTGGTGAGGAGGGCTTGCTTGAGGGTCTCGAGGGATTGGACGCCCATGGCTCGCCAAACAGGCTCGCCGTGACGGAAAAGTATAAGAGTGGGGATACTCTGCACACGAGCCTTCGCTGCCAATTCCTCATTCTTGTCCACATCAACCTTGAGGATTGTCACACTATCACCCAACTCAGCCTTGAGTTGCTCCAAGATGCCGGCTTGCATCCTGCAAGGTCCACACCATGTGGCAAAGAAGTCGACCAACACGAGTTCGTTGCCCATAATAATTTCATCAAATTTGCTCATAGCATCAAAAAATTACGCGACCTCGCAATTCGTGTCGCAATGGATAATTATTGCGTAAGTTTTCAAAATCATCAGGATAAGCGCGGAGAGCCTCCATATCAATCATGGGGTTGTAGCCACGCAAAGCCTCCACGGGGCTGATAGCGTCAGGCACCGGTGCCGGCTCAAAGCCCAAGTCAAGCATCGGCAACCCGAAGGTCTCGCAGAGCCGTTGCACCACCATGTATGTGGCGCGTTGCTTGCCCTCGAGCGAGTAACCGGCGATATGTGGTGTGGCAATATCAGCCAACTCGAGCAAGCGCATATCGATATGTGGCTCACCCTCCCAGCAGTCCACGACCGACTTGCCTACTACACCGGCTTCGATGGCTTCGAGCCATGCCGTCGTATCAGCAACCGGACCGCGTGCGGCATTGATAACAATAGGTCCGCGACGCAAGGCTCCGAAGAAGCGCTCATCGGCGAGATGATAGGTAGCATCCTCTCCCTCGCGTGTCAGCGGTGTGTGGAAGGTGATAACATCGGCTCGCTCAGCCAATTGCTCAAGCGTATACCAATCGTCGCCACCCTCGGCACGTTGCCGTGGCGGGTCGCAGCGCATCACGCGCATATGCAAGGCGCGTGCCCAGCGCTCGACTATCGAGCCTACATGACCCACGCCCACGATACCGATGGTGAGCCGGCGCAATTGGTGGTTGGCAAGATGCATCAACGACGAAAACACATAT
>JBJEDD010000055.1:0-3542 GCA_051871715.1 Muribaculaceae bacterium
CGTTGTCGTCGTTGACGCTCTTGAAGGCGACGAGTTCGCCGGTGCGCTCGGTGACGTTGATGGTCTTCACGCCCATGCTGCCACGCGAGGTGAGGCGGTAACTGTCGAGTACCGAGCGCTTGCCGAAGCCGTTCTCCGATACCACCAGCACGGTGTTCTCGGTGCCGGGCTGCATGACTATCAAGCCCACGACTTCGTTGCCCTCGTTGAGGCGCATACCACGCACGCCGGTTGATACGCGACCCATAGCGCGGATTGATGAGGTCTTGAAGCGGTTGGCTTTGCCTTGGCGAGCGGCGAGCAGGATTTCAGAGTCGTTGTCGGTGAGTTCTACGCCGATGAGTTTGTCGTCTTCACGCAGCAAGATGGCTTTCTTGCCCTTGGCGAGCACGCGAGCGTATTCGCTCAGTGCGGTCTTCTTGACGATACCGTTGCGAGTGGCGAATACCAAGTAGTGGCTACCGGTGAACTCGCTGTCCTCCAGGTTCTTGCATGCCAGGTAGGCGCTCACCTTGTCGCCCGGCTCGATATTCAGGATATTCTGCAGGGCGCGGCCCTTCGATGCCTTGGAGCCTTCGGGCAACTCGTATACCTTGAGTTTGTATACCAAGCCGCGGTCGGTGAAGAAGAGCATCGAGCAGTGCATCGAAGCGGTGTAAACGTGCTCGATGAAGTCCTCCTCGCGGGTATCGCTACCACGCGAGCCCATGCCGCCACGGTTCTGGGCGCGGTACTCGCTCAGGGCGGTGCGCTTGATGTAGCCCATGTGCGAGATGGTGATGATTACATCGTCGTCCGAGTAGAAGTCCTCGGCATTGAAGTCGCCGGCGGTGTAGTCGATATCGGTCTTGCGAGCGTCGCCATAGGTGTCGCGGATTTCTTCCAACTCTTCGCGGATGACACGGCGGCACTCGTTCTCGTCGCTGAGAATGAGTTGCAATTGGGCGATGTATTCCTCAATTTTCTTGTATTCGTCTTCGAGTTTTGTTTGCTCCAATTGTGTGAGTTGGCGCAGACGCATATCGACGATTGCCTGGGTCTGTGCCTCCGAGAGGTTGAAGCGCTCGGCGAGGCGCTCGCGAGCCTGCTCGGTCGATGCCGATGAGCGGATGATAGCGATTACCTCGTCGATATTCTGTGAGGCGATAATCAAGCCCTCGATGATGTGGGCGCGTTCCTGTGCCTTCTTGAGGTGGAAGCGTGTGCGGCGGATGACCACCTCGTGGCGGTGCTCAACGAATGAACTGAGCAACTCCTTGAGCGACAGTGTCTTGGGGCGTCCGTGCACCAATGCCACATTGTTCACGGCAAATGATGCCTGCATCTGGGTCATCTTGTACAACTTGTTGAGCACCACGCGGGCATTGGCGTCCTGGCGCAACTTGATGACGATGCGTATCTTGTCGGAACTCTCGTCCTTGATGTCGGCGATGCCGTCGAGTTTCTTCTCGGTCACCAATTCGGCAATGTTTTTCACCAAGTCGGCTTTGATGACACCGTAGGGTATCTCGGTGACGATGATTGTCTCGTGGTTGTCTTCCTGGTCAAACTCGGCGCGAGCGCGAAGAATAATGCGACCGCGACCGGTCTCGTAGGCTTCGCGCACACCACTGTAGCCATAGATGGTACCGCCGGTGGGGAAGTCGGGCGCGGGAATTATCTTGATGAGTTCATCGGTAGTGATGTCGGGGTTCTCCAACACGGCAATCGAGGCGTTGAGCGACTCGGTGAGGTTGTGGGGCGGCATATTGGTCGCCATACCCACAGCGATACCCGAGGCACCGTTGACCAGCAGGTTGGGGAAGCGGGTAGGGAGCACGGTGGGCTCAATGCGTGTGTTGTCGTAGTTAGGCTGGAAATCTACTGTGTCGGCTTCCAAGTCGCGCAGCATCTCCTCGCCCATGCGAGCAAGGCGCACCTCGGTGTAACGCATGGCGGCGGGTCCGTCGCCATCGATTGAGCCGAAGTTGCCGTGTCCGTCGACCAGCGTGTAGCGCAACGACCAATCTTGTGCCATGCGCACCACTGTGCCGTAGATTGATGAGTCGCCGTGCGGGTGGTAGCGACCCATGACTTGTCCCACGCAGTTGGCTGATTTCTTGTGCGGCTTGTCCGAGGTGTTGCCCATCTCGTTCATGCCATACAGCACACGACGGTGTACGGGTTTCATACCGTCGCGTACATCAGGCAAGGCGCGTGACACGATCACCGACATCGAGTAGTCGATGTACGCCGACTTCATTTCGTTTCCGATATCAATTTTAAAAATTCTGTCTTCTTCCAACATACTTGTTTAGAAATAATTAATATTCACCACAGACGCACACATTTATTAATGTGTGTTGCCTGTGCGTAGAGCGTTACAAATTTGTGCAAAGGTACGAAAAATTTTTGAATTTTTGCTAACTATTTTTTTTGTAACTTTGCACTCGATTATACATAAACTTATATGAAATTATTAGTAACCGGCAGCCATGGTCAACTCGGGACCGAATTGCGTCACGCTATCGAGCGCGAGGGTGGCTTTGAGGCTGTATATATCGACATTGATACGCTTGACTTGCGCGACCGCGCGGGCGTTGAGGCTTTCATCCGTGCCGGCGAGTTTACTCACATCGTCAACTGTGCGGCTTACACCGCTGTCGACCGAGCCGAAGAGGATAAATCGGCTTGCGCCGAGGCTAATATCGATGCCGTCGCCAACTTGGCGCGTCTCGCCGATGAACTCAATTACAAGATTATTCACATCTCGACCGACTATGTCTTTGACGGTCATGCCTATAAGCCTTATACCGAGAGCGACAAGGTCAACCCGATGACTCACTACGGCGCCACCAAGCGCAAGGGCGAGACTGCTCTCCTCGGCTTGGCTCCCTCGAGCATTATTATTCGCACCGGCTGGCTTTATTCGCCCTTCGGGCACAATTTTGTCAAGACTATAATGGCTAAGGCGCAGTCTGCCGATACCCTCTATGTGGTTAACGACCAAATCGGCACGCCGACCTATGCCGCTGACCTCGCCGCTGCCATTCTCACTATCATCAAGGCTCCTCAGTGGGTGCCCGGCATCGTCAATTACAGCAACGAGGGCGTCGCTTCGTGGTACGACTTCGCTGTCGCCATCGTCAAGCACTCCGGCGCTACCTGCCGCGTGCAACCTATTCTCTCCAAGGAATATCCAACCCCGGCTATTCGCCCGCATTTCAGTGTGTTAAATAAATGTAAATTTCGCGCTACCTACGGTGTGGACATCCCACACTGGGAGGAGTCGCTTATCAAGTGTGTAGAACGTATTAAGAAAGGAGAAGATCAATGAGTGAGTTATCTGACGAAATCAAGCGCCGCCGTACTTTTGCAATCATTTCGCACCCCGACGCCGGCAAGACAACTCTCACCGAGAAATTGCTCCTCTTCGGCGGCGCTATACACATCGCCGGCGCCGTCAAGAGCAATAAAATCAAGAAAACCGCCACCAGCGACTGGATGGAAATCGAGAAGCAACGTGGCATCTCTGTGGCTACTTCGGTTATGGGTTTCAACTA
>JBJEDD010000056.1:0-3540 GCA_051871715.1 Muribaculaceae bacterium
GTTGATGCCTCTGCAAGTTATGCCGTGTTCAATAATTATTTAGGACAATATTGGGGTGAGAGCACTTTTTTGGGCGGTTATGCCCTTTGTTTGCAAAAAAATGGCTATATTTGCAAGCTGAAAAATTATGAATATTAATTAACAACTTAAACTATACAATTATTCATGCAAAGCAAAGGAAATTTGGGCAGCATCGTTGCCGGAGTAATCGCTGTTTTCTTGGTGATTGTGTGCGTATTCTACCTGTCGTTCTCGTTCGTGTCCAACAAGCACGAGAATGCCGCCAAGGAGTATGCGCTCTCACTGTCGGGCGATAACGACGATGAAGCCTACAATCAAGCCTACAAGCACTACATGGACTCGCTGAGCGAGAAACCCGTGTATCTGGGCTACACTCTCAATGATGTACGTAAATGGAGCGTCGGACTCGGTCTCGACCTCAAGGGTGGTATGAACGTTATCCTCCAGGTGGATATCCCCTCGATGTTGCGTTCGATGAAGACCGGCGCCACCGACTCGATCTTTGAGTCGTCTATCGCCACCGCCCAGGCTCAAATTGATAATCACCAAACTGATGACTTCGTCGGCGCTTTCGTTCAGGCATATCGTGCCAAAGCCACCGAGAGTGGCATCGCCGCCGATTTCAGCGTTATATTCCAAGGTCTCGTTCAGCCCGGTAGCGACGACGCTGCTGTTCGCAACAAACTCAAGGCTGAGGTTAAGGACCGTGTGAACAACTCGGCAACCAACGTATTGCGCAACCGTATCGACCAATTCGGCGTCGTTTCGCCCAACATCCAGGTGCTCCAGGGCAAGGATGGCCAAATCCTCCTCGAGCTCCCCGGTGTTAAGGATCACGAGCGCGTGCGCGACCTGCTCCAGCGCTCCGCCAACCTCGAGTTCTACGAGACATACACCTCGGCTGAGGTTGCCGGCAAGCTCCAGGGCTTCGTTAACGCATTGAGCAACGACTCGACAGTCAATGTGGCTCCCCTCGCTGCTCTGCTGTCGCAGGGTGCCGGCTACGGCGCTACCCTCGGCTACGCCCCCGATGCTATGACAATGTCGCAGATCGACGCCTTGCTGGCTTCGCCCGCCGGTGTCGCTGCCGCCAAAGAATATATCCCCGCCGACCTGCGCCTGCGCTGGGCTGTTAAGCCTACCATTCGCACCGACAATGCCGGCAAGGAAATCAACTACGGCTATGCACTCTATGCCCTCAAGGCTACTACCAGCGCCGGTCCCGCCCTCGACGGCAAGGCTGTCAGCGATGCTTCGAGCAACTACGACAACTTCCGCGGCAATGAGGTGTCAATGCGCATGAACCCCGACGGCGCTCGCCTCTGGGCTACCATCACTCGCAACAATGTAGGCAAGCAAGTGGCTATCGTCCTCGACGACAAGGTTTACTCCGCTCCTAACGTCAACCAAGCTATCGAGGGTGGTCAATCCTCGATTACCGGCGACTTCGACATCGATGAGGCTAAGGACCTTGCCAACGTGCTCAAGTCGGGTAAGATGGACGCCAAGGTTACCATCATCAGCGATATGGTTATCGGTCCGTCACTCGGCGCTCAAGCCATCCAGTCGGGCTTCATCTCATTCGTTGTGGCTCTGGTATTGCTCATGATTTTCATGTGCATCTTCTATGGCTTCGTCCCCGGTCTCGTTGCCAACATTTGCTTGATTTGCAACCTGTTCTTCACCATGGGTATCCTTGCCTCCTTCCAGGCAGTGCTCACCCTCTCGGGTATCGCCGGTATCGTGCTCTCGCTCGGTATGGCTGTCGATGCCAACGTGCTTATCTTCGAGCGCACCAAGGAAGAACTTCGCGCCGGCAAGAATGTGCGCACCGCCTTGGCTGACGGTTACAGCAACGCATTCTCGGCTATCTTCGACTCCAACCTCACATCTATTATTACAGGTATCATCCTGATGCTCTTTGGTACCGGTCCTATCAAGGGCTTCGCCACCACACTTATCATCGGTCTCGTTTGCTCGTTCTTCACCGCAGTATATCTGAGCCGTCTGTTCTTCTTGTGGTTTGCCAAGAGCAAGAGCTTCCAGCAGCAGTCGTTCTCGACCTCGCTGTCGCGCAAGATGTTTGTTAACAGCAACTTCGACTTCCTCGCCAAGCGCAAAGTTTCATTTGTGGTTGTGGCACTCTTCGTGATTGCAGCAGTAGCATCGCTCTTCGTTCGTGGCCTCAACCAAGGCATCGACTTCTCGGGTGGTCGCAACTATGTTGTCCGCTTCGAGCAGCCCGTCAACACCGCCGAGTTGCAAGATAAAGTTCAAGAGGTGTTCCCCGGCTCGTCTGTATCGGTTATCACCATTGAGAGCAGCAACCAGGTGCGCGTGTCGACCAACTACAAGATCAACGACGAGCAGGCTGATACCGAGAAGGAAATCACCGGCAAACTCTTTGAGGCTCTCAAGCCCTTCCTCCGCGAGGGTATGACCGCCGCCGAGTTCTCCACTACCGACGCTTCGCAGGGTATCGTTTCATCGCAGAAGGTTGGTCCTTCGGTGGCTGACGATATGCGCACCGATGCTTACATCGCCGTGACCATCGCCCTCATCGCCATGTTCTTGTACATCCTCTTGCGTTTCCGCAACGTGGCATTCTCTGTGGGGGCTCTCGCCGCTGTGGCTTTCACCGCCTTCTCGATTATCGGCATCTACTCCTTCTTCTGGGGTGTGCTGCCCTTCGCTATGGAAATCGACCAAACGTTCATTGCAGCCATCCTCACCGTTATCGGTTATCAGATTAACGATACCGTGGTGGTATTCGACCGCGTGCGTGAGAACGTCGGTCTCTATCCCAAGCAGGCATTCTTCGTCACCATCAACAAGAGTATCAACTCGACCTTGGGTCGTACCATCATGACCTCATGTTCGACATTGCTCGTGCTCTTGGTAATCTTCATCCTTGGTGGCGACTCCATCCGCTCGTTTATCTTCGCAATGTTGCTCGGCGTTATCATCGGCACATTGGCAACCATCTTCGTGGCTGCTCCTGTTGCCTACCTCACCGACGCTCGTCGCAACAAAGCCGTCAAGCAAGCATAATCCAACCCTCCCATAAACTCAGCGAGGCGACCCACCCGGACCGCCTCGCTTTTCATTAATGACATTTATTGATGATTTTCAGCCGATGCGGTATTGGCGTGGGGTCTCGCCCGTGTGTGCCTTGAAGAAGCGCACAAAGTGCTGTGGATAGTCGAAGCCCAGGCGATGGCTCACTTCGGTGATTGAGAGCTCGGGATCATTGAGCAATTGCTTGGCTGCCCCCAGTAGCCGCTCGGAAATAAATTCCTTGGCGGTGCGACCGGTCTCCACTCGCACCAATTCGCCGAAGTAGCCCTTGGATAGGCAACACTTGTCGGCGAAGTACGACACTGTGGGCAAGCCCTGGCTATATGCCTTGTTTGAAATATAGTCGTGCAAAAGAGCATCAAACTTCTTGACTATCGAGTGGTTTAATATCAAGCACTTGCTTGAAGACACAGATCTCGCTCTCCGAGAGGTGAAGCGCCT
>JBJEDD010000057.1:0-3499 GCA_051871715.1 Muribaculaceae bacterium
TGCTCTAACTTCACGGAGTAATATTGCTGTGCTTGCAGATGTTACCTCCGGTTTACAATCTGATAATGTATTGGGTAATATCGGTATGACTCTTCGGCTTATGAGACACGAGATCTCCAATAATTTTAGGCCCGACTATGTAATCACCTGCGGAGGCTCAATTGTTGACCAATATGCTATTGAGTTACTAAAAAACGTACCCGGGCTAAAGCATATCAGCGTCAATGCCGAGGGGATGGACTACGACTCGTTTGGATGTTTGGAAAAGACAATTCAATCAGACTATATCACTCTCTTTGAGATAGTTGTGCCATTGCTTAAGGACGAGGAAAATCGCTGTACTTTCCACGATGAGTGGACATCAGCATCAAGACATGCTTATAATTGTGCATTGACAATCTCTAATGAAGCGCCATGGTCGCAGATGAAAGCAATGCAATATATCATCCAACGATCAGATGGCACGAATCTTCAATTGGGCAATGGCATGACTGTGCGATATGCTCAATTCTTTGAAAACAAGTGTAATACCGTTATGGGAAATCGTGGCGTCAGTGGCATTGACGGCAGTATTTCCACTGCTATCGGTGCGGCAATTGCTGACAAAGAGCGCACTACTTTGCTTTTGATAGGCGACATGGGCTTCCAATATGATATGGGGGCCTTGGCTTGTAATTTCATCCCCGACAACCTTAAAATCGTGGTGATGAATAATGCCGGAGGAGGTATTTTCCGCCTGATTAGCAATACTCGCAATTTGCCTGTTATGGAGCAATGTTTAGCATCTATAACTAATGTGCCCGTCCAATCACTTGCCGCGGCTTATGGCTTTAGATATTTTAAAGCAGAAAGTTTTGCAGATATCGAGTTAAATTATCCCGATTTTATTAATTTTAAACAAAAAGCAATACTTGAATTAACACTTCAATCTGAAATTGATAATAAAGTATTTAACAACTATATAAGTATAATCAATGGAAACGAGAATTTGGACAAAAATTAAAGAATATGAAGATATACTCTTTGAGTTTTATCAAGGCATAGCAAAGATAAGCATTAATCGTCCCAAGGTCTATAATGCATTCCGACCTAAGACCAATTTCGAGATGCTCGATGCTTTCAACTATTGCAAGAACTCGAGTGATGTAAAAGTGGTGGTTCTCACCGGAGTAGGGGATAAAGCATTTTGCTCGGGTGGCGACCAGAATTACAAATCACGCGGTGGTTACGTAGATAGCGATGGTACACCTCGCCTCAATGTTTTGGAGCTTCATAAAACCATTCAATCGCTCACTAAGCCGGTAATCGCTATGGTAAACGGTTATGCAATTGGTGGTGGTAATGTTTTGCAAGTGATTTGCGACCTCACAATAGCCTCAGAAAACGCCATCTTCGGTCAAACAGGACCGAAAGTCGGAAGCTTTGATGCCGGATTTGGCTCATCATACTTGGCTCGTTGTGTTGGTCAGAAAAAAGCGCGTGAGATATGGTATCTATGTCGCCAATACACGGCACAAGAGGCTCTCGAAATGGGTATGATTAACAAGGTGGTACCTTTAGATAGGCTTGAAGATGAAGTTGTTGAGTGGTGTCAAACGATTATGAAACGTAGTCCATTCGCGATTCGCATGATTAAGCGTGCCTTGAATGCCGAGCTGAACGGGCAACATGGCTTGATGGAATTTGCCGGTGATGCCACATTGATGTATTACCTGATGGACGAAGCACAGGAAGGCAAAAATGCGTTCCTTGAGAAGCGCGACCCTGATTTCGATAAGTTCCCTCAATTCCCCGGATAAATTATGACTGCCGAGTGGGCATCATATCGCTTGGATTTCAAATTTGAAGCGCGAACCTCTCGCGAGAGTATGCGTCACAAAGATACATTCTTTGTACGCATACCTCGACAGGATGGGAGTGGATATGGATATGGCGAATGTGCTATTTTCAAGGGGCTTAGCTCTGACGATTGCCCAGACTATGAGGCGCAGTTGAGCGCTGCATGCGCTAATCCGACAGAACCCTCGGCATATAGTTCTATTCGCTTCGGTATAGAGACTGCATTAATTAATGCAGGATATTCCGCTTTGCCTTCGTCGCCATTTATGCGAGGCGAAGAGGGCATCCCAATCAACGGCTTGGTGTGGATGGGCGATAAGGAATTGATGCGTAAGCGTATTGATGAAAAGCTTGCCGATGGTTTCGATGTCATCAAATTGAAAATTGGAGGTATTGATTTCGAGAGCGAGCTTCAATTACTTGCCTATATACGCAATCGTTATTCGTCTAATACGTTGCAATTGCGCCTCGATGCCAATGGAAGTTTTACTCCTGAAAATGCAATGGACAAACTTGAGCGACTAAGTCGCTATGACATCCACTCAATTGAGCAACCTATAAAAGCCGGGCAAGCCGAAGAGATGCATCGTTTGTGCAGACTTAGCCCAATACCAATCGCTCTTGACGAAGAACTGATAGGGATGCCCGATAATGCAAAAATTTCGCTCATACTCGATTATATCAAACCTCAATTTATAATATTGAAACCTGCTCTCTGTGGTGGCTTGACGGGTGCAACGCTATGGGCTGATGAAGCAGAGCAGCGTAATATTGGATGGTGGGCGACATCAGCGCTCGAGAGCAATGTAGGATTGCAAGCAATCGCCCGCTGGACATCAATGCGAGGTGTTACATTACCTCAAGGGCTCGGCACAGGACTACTATATTATAATAATGTGAAATCCGGTCTATTTCTCCGTGGACAATCACTCTTTAATAATCCGGATATTGACTTTGAAATGCCCCAATTGATATGGCATCGCTAAAAGACTTTCTTGCCGAGTGGCAATCGCCTGACGATTACATTGTTGCCCATACCAGCGGCTCGACAGGGCAACCTAAAGAAATCCACCTTCTCAAGGAAGATATGCGTCGCTCGGCGAGAGCTACAAACAAATTCTTTGGCATTAATAGCCACTCGGTGTTGGGCATACCACTATCAATGGATTATATTGCAGGCAAGATGATGGTGGTGCGCGCAATGGAGGCATCTTGCCGATTGATAGAGTTGCCTGTCGCCAATCAATTTGCAATTAATGAGCATATCGACTTGCTCAGCGTCGTACCCTCTCAAGCGGCATGCCTATTGAACTGTCCCGTATATATAAATAATGTGGGCGCATTGTTGTTGGGAGGTGCATCGGTTGATAAGACTTTGGAAAACAAATTAATCAATGCTAATATCCCGTCATGGATAGGCTACGGCATGACTGAGACATGTAGCCACGTGGCATTACGGCATATCAATCAAGGGAATAGTACCTACCATGCGATGCAAGAAGTCACATTCTCCACAGATGATCGCTCGTGCTTGGTTATTGAAAGTGAAGTGTTTTCGTGGGAACGTTTAGTGACAAACGATGTTGTCAACTTGATAGACAGTATGTCTTTTGAGTGGATAGGACGTGCTGACAACGTGATAAACAGTGGAGGCATCAAG
>JBJEDD010000058.1:0-13877 GCA_051871715.1 Muribaculaceae bacterium
CGACAACGACTTGGTAATCATCAACCGCTCGGGTACCCTCATACGTATCCGTGTCGCCGACATCAAGATTGCGGGACGCAACACCCAGGGTGTGCGCCTCATCAACCTCGAGCGTCGCGGCGACGAAATCGCCTCGGTATGCCCCGTGCCCACCGACCCCGAGGAAGAGACCAACGCCATCGATGGCGAGGAAATCCCCGAGACTCCCGACACCGATGTCGAAGATGTTGATAATGAAGAAATCATCGACGACGATGAAGAAAACGAAAATAATTAACACTTAATCAATAAGAGACATGAAAAAACTTTCATTAGTAGCCGTAGCACTCCTCGCCGGCGTACTCACCGCTCCCGCACAGCCCCAAGTGCTCAAAGATGCCGAGCGTGCCTTGAAAGACGGCAAAACACCCGCCGAAGTAATCGCCATCATCACTCCGGCATTCAGCGACCCCGAAACCTCTACTCTTGCTCAAACTTACTACATCCCCGGCAAGGCGATGTTTGACGAGTTTGACCAACTCTACGCCCTCAAGCAGTTCAACAAACTGCCCGAAGGTGGTGCCGTAGCTATGGGCAACGACCTGCTCGGTGGCTACGCCTTCTACATGCAAGCCCTTCCCCTCGACTCGGTTAAAAACGAGAAGGGTAAGGTGAAGACCAAGTACTCCAAGGACATCATCAACACCATCGCCGGTCACTATGGCGACTACAACCAAGCCGCTGTCGATTTCTGGGAAGCCAAGCAGTATATGAATGCATATTTGGCATGGGATTGCTTCATCAACATCGTTGAGAACCCCACCCTCGCAGCCAAGGTTGCCAACTTACCCACCGACACCGTGGTAGGTGAAGTTGCTTTCAATCAAGCACTTGCCGCATGGCAAGCCGACTCGTTGCAACTCGCCCTCAAGTCCTTCCGTTTCGCCAAATCCAAGGGTTACAACAAGAAGTCTCTCTATGATTACACCCTTGCAGTCGCAGTGTCAATCGGCGACGACCTCACCACATTTGAGGTAGCCAAGGAAGGTATGGAAGCATATGGCTCTGAAGACCCCACCTACATCGGCTATGTAATCAACTACTACCTCCAGAACAAGCAATTCGAGCAGGCATTTGCCATGGTTGACGAGGCTATCGCTTCCGACCCCAACAATGCCCAGTATTACTTCATCAAGGGTATCCTCTATGACAACCAGGACAAGAAAGCCGAGGCTAAGGCTGAGTTCCGCAAGGCTATCGATATGGATCCCGAGAACTGGCAAGCCTTGCTGCAATATGGTCGCGTACTCTGCGAGGAGGCTTATGCCTTGAGCGATGCCGCCCCCACAACCGCTGCCGAGTATGAGACTTATTTCAACGAGAAGATCGTTCCCCTGTTCAAGGAAGCCGCTGATTACCTCGAGAAATCGTGGAATATTAATAATGAGAACCCTGAGGCTCTCCGCTACCTCGAGAACATCTACTACAACCTCCACGACGACGCTATGATGCAGGACGTTGAGAACCGCAAGAATAACCTCTAATACATTTCAATTCTATACCGCCGCAGGGGCTGCCTCACCGCAGCCCCTGTATTTTTTTGTGGCAAAAAATGTTAAAAAGTTTTTTTTAAAATGAGGAATTGCTAATTTTGCGGTAATAATCAAATATACTGATAACCATGAAAAAGATACTAATAACACTCACATCTTTATTAGTATGCATGAATGCATATTCAATGACACCAAGTTCATCCCGAAATGCTACTGAGGAGGATGCTCAGATAGTGATTGAGGGTAGAACATGGTGGTACACAAGCGATTATTGTGGATATGGGACGACTGATGAATATGGCTTGAGGGTTGGCGAAGAAGTTGAGATTGATGGTGTAAAGTGGCATAAAGTGCAAAAGATATTAGATGCATCTTATAAGTATAGATCGGATGTGCCGATAACGTTTAACGATGATGTGGTGGATTTGTGCTATATGCGCGAAGAAGGCAAGAATGTTTATACAATGGTCCCCGATGATATGTTCTATTGGGCGCTCGACTTCTATTTATACAGAGCTTATGAAATAATAGGTGATGTAAATGAGCCTATACAGGTATATTCATTTGGTGAGGTAAACGACCAATGGGTGATGGGCGGGGACCATGATTTTCAAGGCTCGAGAAGGAAGCACCTCACTATCAGCGATATTACCGAGATTGAGTCCTGCGGTAATTCATACAGTCTATATACAGCCAAGTGCACCAACGACGACTGTTTGGATGTAACATATATCAAGGGCATTGGATACAGCAATTGGTGGTCGGACTTGTTCTGTATGCCTTGCGATGATTTCGACTTAAGTATGCCATATCATGTGCCCCCGATGTTGCGCTACGTTACCGAGGGCGTGGATAACGAAATAATTTATGAGGGACTCGGTGGTATAAAGATATGGGACGACTTCCTGAATGTCAGCGATATAGCCGTCGACGGGCAAGATTCCACACCTCGCTACTACAACCTGCAAGGTATGGAAGTGAGCACACCCGACACTCCCGGCATCTATCTCAAAAAAGTAGGTGGAACAACGACCAAGATTGTGATTAAATAACAGGAACCATTCTATACCGCCACAGGGGCTGCCTCACCGCAGCCCCTGCTTTTTTTGTGGCGAGATTGGGAAAAAATGCTTAACTTTGCGGTATAATGACGCATGAGCACACTAAACGGGCTCATTTTCCGTTTTTTAGTATATGAAAAAATCCACAATGCGCACACTAACAGCGCTCACGATAAGCCTGACAGCACTGCTGAGCATCAGTTGCGGCGGTGCCAAGTTGTCGACCGCCAACGAGCAGATGGCTCGCGGCGAATACTATGATGCCGCTCGCACCTATCGCAAGATTTATAACAAACTCACCAAGAAAGAGGAACGCGCCAAGCGAGGCGAGGTCGCTTTCCTGATGGCACAATGTCACGAGCGCCTGCGCCAATTTCAACGCGCCGCCGCCGCGTATCAGAATGCTATCCGCTATGAATATCCCGACACCTCGGCATACCTGGGCTTGGCACAAGCGTTGCACTGCTCGGGGCAATATGCCCAGGCAGTCAAGGCTTATGAGGACTATCTGGCAATGCGCCCCGATGACCCCACAGCCCTCAACGGGCTGATTGGCGCTCGCATGGGAGCAAACCGCTCGGGCGCCACACGCTATGTGGTGCGCAAGAGCGAACTCTTCAACTCGCCGCGCAGCGACTACGCGCCGATGTTCCTCCCCGGGAGCACCGACCGCCTATACTTCACCACTACTCGCGAGAAGGTGAACGGACCGCGGAGCGAAATCACCGGCACCAAGAAAGGAGATGTGTGGACCGCTCAGAAAGACGAAAACGGAGTGTGGCAACGCCCCGAAGCCGTTGAAGGTGAGTTGAATACCGATGTCGAGGAAGGCATCGTGTCGTTCTCGCCCGACGGCACCACAATGTATCTCACTCGCGCACGTCGCGAGCCCAATGCCAGCACCACCGTGGAGATCTTCACCTCGCAACGCAGCGATGCCAAGTGGAGCGCTCCCACCAAGTTTGAAATCACTGCCGACACCATCTCGGCAGTGGGACATCCGGCAGTGTCGCCCGACGGTGAGTGGCTGTACTTCAGTTCGGATATGCCCGGTGGCTCAGGCGGACGCGACCTGTGGCGCGTGCGCATCAAGGAGCGCCTCGGCACCCTCGAGAACCTCGGCGAATGGATAAACACCCCGGGCGATGAGATGTTCCCCTATGTGCGCACCGACTCGGTGCTGTATTTCGCATCTGACGGGCACCCCGGCTACGGCGGTCTCGATCTGTTCCGCGCCACCCTCAAGCCCTCGGGCGGCTGGGAAGTGGTGAATATGGGCACGCCAATGAACTCGGCAGCCGACGACTTCGGCATCACCTTCGGCGAGGGCGAGAGCGGCTTCTTCTCGTCCAACCGCAACGACGCTCGCGGATATGACAACATATACTCCTTTGAACTGCCCGAATTGCGTATTCTCATCTCGGGCTGGGTGCTCGACAAGGACGAAGAGCCTATCCCCTCGGCAGTCATTCGCATCATCGGCGATGACGGCTCCAACCAGAAGGCGGTGGCTCGCCCCGACGGCTCATTCTCATTCCCCCTCAACCGCGGCGTGAGATATGTGATGCTCGCCGGCGCCCGCGGCTACCTCAATGCTCGCCAGGAATTTGTCAGCGACACCGCCGAGGAGGATGCCGAATATGGAGTGGACTTCATCCTCGCATCAATCACCAAGCCGGTGGTCATTGACAATATCTTCTACGACTACGACCGCGCCACCCTGCGCCCCGAATCGAAGGAAGCCCTCGACGAGATGGTCCAGGTGCTCAATGACAACCCCAATGTGACCATCGAGATGGCATCGCACACCGACCGCCATGGCTCCGATGCTTACAATATCGACCTGTCGGCACGTCGCGCCCGCTCGGTGATCGACTACCTCATCGAGCACGGCATCGCTCCCGAGCGTCTGCAGTCGCAGGGCTACGGCGAGTCGCGCCCCAAGACCATCACCAAGAAATTGGCTCGCGAATACCCGCAATTCAAGGAGGGTGATGTGCTCACCGAGGAGTATATCGAGCAATTATCTCCTGAAGACCAGGCAATTGCCGACCAAATCAATCGCCGCACCGAGTTCCAAGTGTTGTCGATTGAATATAATATGTATTGATGAATTTTCGCACCGAAATCGAGGCAACTCATGCGCCGTTTGGTATCAGCCACAGCGACAGAATAGTGTTGCTGGGGTCGTGCTTCACCGACTCGGTGGGTAGCCGCCTGGACGACGATGGCTTCACCACTGTCCACAATCCCATGGGTACGCTGTACAATCCGGCATCCATCGCCCGAGTGGTAAAGCGCCAAGCCCCCTACTCGATTGACGACTTATATCGCGATGGCTCGGGCATCTACCACTGCATGGACTATGCCGCCCGCTACAGCGATGCCCATGGCGAGAAATTATTAAGCATTATTAACACTCGCCGCAGCGAGTTACAACAGTGCATCGAGGATGCCTCGGTGATCATCATCACCTTCGGCACGGCAAGGGTGTATGACTTCACACCCGGCGGATACATCGCCGGCAACTGCCACCGCCTGCCGGCAACGCTATTCAACGAGCGGCTCCTCTCAATCGAGGAAATAGTCGATGAATGGAAGCCGATCGTGGAGTCACTGAACAAGAAGGTGATTTTCACCCTCAGCCCCATACGCTACACTGCCGACGGCTTGGCACGGAACTCGCTCTCCAAGGCAATACTGAGAGTAGCCATCGATCAGTTGTGCTCAGAGACGGGAGCCGTGTACTTCCCTGCATTTGAAATTATGAACGATGATTTGCGCGACTACCGTTTCTATGCCGACGACCTCAAGCATCCCACGGCAATGGCAGTCGAATATATATATCAACACTTCAGTCGCACATTTTTCAGCGACGCCACCCGCGCACAAGCTGCCGAGTGCCATCGCGAGACGATGCGCAACCGACATATTCCGGATATACACCAACTATGAGATTAGATATCAACACTATAGCCACCGTAGCAAGTGGCATGATTTATGGTCATCACGGCGACTCGGTAGTCGAAAATTTGATAATCGACAGCCGCAGCCCGATTTTTACGGACCACAATATGTTCTGCGCTCTGTCGGGTGCTTCCGACGGACATCGCTACATCGCCGAGATGTATCGGCGCGGTATCCACAATTTTTTGGTAACTCGCCTGCCCGAAGGTTACGAAGCATCCATGCCCGAGGCGACGTTCGTAGTAGTGAAGTCGGTGGAGGACGCCATCATCGCGATAGCTCGCTGTTGGCGGTCGCAGTTGACTTCAACAACCTTTGTAGGCATCACCGGCAGCGTGGGCAAGACAGTCATCAAAGAGATGATTTACAGCGCTTTGTCGGGGCGCTGCAAGGTGGCTCGCAGTCCTCGCAGTTGGAACTCGCGCATCGGGGTGCCTCTGTCGATATGCGCCGTTGAGCCCGACACCGAGGTGGCAATTATTGAGGCAGGCATCGACCGTCCCGGGTCGATGGCAGAGTTGGAGAGCATCATCAAGCCCTCTCTGGGCATACTCACGCCGATCACCGGTGAGCACGACGAGGGCTTCGAGAGCCGCCAACAGAAGGTTGAGGAGAAGCGCCTGCTATTCGGCAACTGCCGGCAGGTGATTGAATATAACGACCGCGACAACCGCAGTGCGGCAGCCCGAGCCATCACGGCTCTCGGCTATGATGTCCAGCCTTCTCAATTTGAAAAACTTGAGGAGGTATCCAACCGCATCGACGTGCACGAGGGTGTCAACGACTGCGTGACGCTATACGACAACTTCACAGCTGATGTGGAGTCGCTGAAACCGGCATTGGACTTTATGTGCCGACGAGGCACACCTCAGCGCCACAACACTGTAATAATCACCGACTTGCTATGCGCCAAGGACGAGGACAGCGCTACGCTGTACCGCCGAGCTGCCGCAGCAATGCGAGCCGCAGGTATCGAGCGCCTGGTAGGCATAGGAAGCGAAATCGCGACGCAGGCGCAAGCCTTCACAGGTATGCGCTTCGAGGCTATAGATAACGAAGCCGAGTTCTTCGAGAACTACGATATAAATTCCTTCAGTTCGGAGACCATCTTGGTATTCGGACAGCCTCAGGGACTACTCGGACGCATCAAGACCTTGCTGGAATCACCGCGCCACGACACCACGATGGAGGTTAACTTGGATTCCATAGTTCATAATTTCAACTACTACCGCTCGTTGGTGGCACCCGGCACGGGCATGGTGGCGATGGTGAAGGCATCGGCTTATGGCATGGGCGCCGTAGAAATAGCCAAGACCTTGCAAGCCCAAGGGGCTGCATACCTGGCGGTAGCGGTCATCGACGAGGGTGTGGAACTGCGCCGTGGCGGCATCACCATGCCCATCATGATACTCAATCCCATCACCGGCAACTACCGCGCGCTCTTTGACTACAACTTGGAGGCATCGGTATTCTCCGGCGAAGAATTAACGATACTCAACGATGCAGCGCACCGCTATGGCATAGACAAGTTCAAGGTGCATATCAAGTTGGATACCGGCATGCACCGCGTGGGCTTCACGACGGCTGAAATTCCGGGCTTGATAGAGCAACTGCATGCAATGCCGTCGGTGGTGGTAGCATCAATCTTCAGCCACTTGGCGACAGCCGACTGCCTCGACATGGACGAGTACACGCAGTATCAATTGAGCAACTTTGAGGCGATGTCGTCGCAGATAGTTAACGCGCTATCATACAAGGTATTGCGCCACATACTCAATACGGCAGGCATCAGCCGCTTCCCCGAGTATCACTACGATATGGTGCGCCTGGGCATAGGCTTGTACGGTATATCACCGATACCGGGCAACTACCCGCTGCGGACCGTGGCGACCTTGAAGTCGACCATCATATCGCTACACCGCTGGGAAGCCGACACGACTATCGGCTACAGCCGTCGCGGAGTGCTGGAGCGCGAGTCGCTGATAGCCACGGTACCCATCGGCTATGCCGACGGCGTGAATCGCCACCTGGGGCGCGGAGCATCATCCTTTGTAGTCAACGGGCACCTGTGCCCCACGGTGGGTAATATCTGCATGGACCTGTGTATGATTGACGTAACCGACGTGCCCGATGTGACAATCGGCTCGGAAGTGGAGATATTCGGCAAGCAGATGCCCGTGGAGAAGTTGGCAGAGACCCTCGACACGATCCCCTATGAAGTTCTCACCTCAGTAGCACCTCGCGTCAAGCGCATTTATTTCCGCGAATAAGAGTTAGGCGCCACACACAGCGATGGAGAATTGCTCGGGGTCGATATAACGCGACACCAAGTCGGCAATTTCTTGTGAGTTAATCGACTCGACGGCAGCGAGCTGGCGAGCGAAGTAATCGGCACCTGTACCGACTTGCATATCAGCGATATAGTGGTCCATAATGGAAAATGGCGAGTCGGTGATAGCAGCCAACGAGGTCCATACATTGAGTTTGAGGCGATTGAGTTCGTCGCCGGCAGGCGGATTTGCTACCATACCTCTTATTTCGTTACAAGTTTCATTGATAACTTGGTCGACATAAGCCTTGTCACACTGTGCGACAATGCGGATGGAAGCGCCCTCGTGCGTACCAAGCAACACGGATTGGATGCCGTAGGTCAAGCCCTTGTCCTCGCGGATATTCTTCATCAAACGACTCGAAAAATAGCCACCCAAAGCAATAATCGACATGCGCAACTTGATATAATCGGGATGCGAGCGCGGAATTGTCGGCAATCCCATGGCAACAGCGGCTTGCAGAGCATCGGGCATATCAATAGATGTGCGAGAGGGCTGTTGAGGAGCAAACGGGACTATCTTGATAGGCGAAACAGCCTGGGCGACAGGCAGTTGAGCGAGAAAATTACGCACCTCGGCGAGAACCTCGTCAGTAACATCGCCGGCGAGGAAGGCATGGAGCCGCCCGGCGCCTACCGAGAGCCTGTACGCATCGGCAATCGCATCGCTGTCGGTATCGGTAATCTGTAGAGGCTTAGGTATATAAGCCATGGGGTGTTGCTCGCCGTAAAGGTTCTTATTGACTTCAATGCCGGCGAGGTAAGCGACCTTGGCAAGCTTGGTAGCTTGACGAGCGGCGGCACGAGAGAGGATGCGACGGATAGCATCTTCGTCGAAATGAGGCTTGGAGATGATACTTGAGAGGACCGTAAGCATCACTGGGAGGCGGTCCTTGAGGACCAACAATTCCAAGCCGCTGAAGTGGTCGGAGACGCGCTTGGAGAGACGAGCGCCGTTGAAGTCGACGGCATCAGCAATTTGAGCACCTGAGAGGTCGCCGGCACCCTCCTTGGCGGCATCAAAGGCTGTGCCGATGAGCCATGGGCGAGGCATATCGAGGGATCCGCCCTCCCATTGCAGGGTGAGCCTCACCAGCGGCTGGTTGCCGGAGCGCAACCATGTGAGTTCCACACCATTGGCGAGCGTTTCGCATTGCTTTTCGGGCAAATGGATGTCTGCCACCATCGCCACGGGCGGTGCTACACGGCGGTCGAGGGCGCTCATTGCTCTAAGGATTTGAGATACTCCTCGGCGCGTGCCAAGTCCTCGGGGGTGTCAATTCCGATTGTGGGGCAGTCGGTGACGGCAGTCTGGATATGGTAACCGGCTTGCAACCAGCGCAATTGCTCGAGCGACTCGGCAACTTCAAGGGGCGAGCGGTCCATCTTGACAAGTTGAGCCAAGACCTCGGCGCGATAGGCATAAATGCCCACATGGGTGTAGAAAGTAGCCTTATTGACCCACTCGGTGTACTTGAAATCGCGAACATAGGGGATGATGCTGCGCGAGAAGTAAAGCGCGCGCCCATTGTTGTCGAGAACCACCTTGGGTGTATTGGCATCGAAGAGAGCATCGAAACCGAGTGCCGGGTCAAAGCGGCGCACGAGGGTGGCGATTTGCGTCTCGGGCTTATCGAAGCAAGCGCGGAGAGCCTCAATCTGAGCGGGGTCGATGAATGGCTCATCGCCCTGGATATTGATGACCACATCGGCATTCGAGCCGACATTCTTGTAAGCCTCGTAGCAGCGGTCGGTGCCACTGCGGTGGCTTGAGGAGGTCATCACGGCGTTGCCGTGGATTTCCTCGACAGCCTCGACGATGCGCTCATCGTCGGTAGCCACAACGACCTCGTCAAGCGCCTTGGACACCTGACGATATACACGCTGAATCATTTTAATGCCCCCGAGAGTTGCCAACGGCTTGCCGGGGAAACGGCTCGAGCCATATCGAGCCGGTATAATACCTATAAATCTCATAGTCAATAAATTACCAACAAACAGCCGCGACAAAGCACCACCCACAGTACCGGCAGCAACTCAGCGAGCCATTTCCACGGTAAAGTTACTCATATTTTTTCAATTCCACACAACTTCCTCCCCAAAAACATAAGTCGAGCTGTTGCTTCAGATAATAGGATGGGATAATGCGATGGGCGATGAATGCCGAGGCTGTGCGTAATGGAGTTAGTGCCACGTTGCACCGCGCATCGCAAATAATCCGCACTGCCGCAGGCGAAAAATGCGAGTGCACCGCATGGTTGAAGGATTGTGTTGCTGCTTTTGGGTGGGAACTAATGAGTTCTATTCACGTCATCAATGTGTGACTTAGCCCATTTTATTAGATAATGCAAGGCAGGCATAAGAGAACGACCTGTTTCAGTTAATGAGTATTCCACTTTCGGTGGCACTTGTGCGAACACTTCTCTATGCACAAGATTGTATTTTTCAAGGTTTTTCAATGTTGCCGATAGCATCTTCTGCGAGCAATCCGACATGTGACGTCGTAACTCATTGAAACGCATTACACCTTCAGTGTTCTCGTTAATGGTGTAAAGGACGAGTAACGACCACTTATCTCCAAATTTGCTAATAACTTGCCTTATTGGGCATGACAAATACTGTACTAATTTGTCCTCTTCTATATGTTTTATGGCGTTCATATACCTTATAACTGCTTGATTATGTGCAAAGGTATAGAAAATATACCAGTTACAAAAATATACCACTGTTAAAAATCAATAAATCTTATTTTTGCAATACCCTGAATTACAACATTTCCTACTTCTAAGTAACTATAAAACAAAAAAGTGCCTTCTTGTGCAACAATCTTAAATACCCTTACTTTGCAGTGCGAAAGCAAATAATCATATAATTAAACTATACTCGAATCATGAAAAAAGTAATATTGATTGGTGCTACAGGTTTTGTAGGTAAAGCCATCTTAAACGAGCTATTGCTTCGTGGTCACGAGGTGACGGCAATTGTGCGCGATGCGCAAAAAGTGAATGTGACCAACGAAAATCTGAAAGTTGTTGAAAGCGATGCTACCGACATAGACACTTTGGCAAAAGTGGCACGTGGAGCTGATGCCGTCATCAGTGCCTATAACCCCGGTTGGCAGAACCCTCGTCAATATGAAGAAACCTTGGAGAACTATCCCAAGATTGTTGAGGGGACCAAGCGTGCAAATGTGTCTCGTATTCTTATCGTGGGCGGTGCGGGAACACTGTTCGTCGCTCCCGGGCTACGCCTTGTAGATACCGGCAATCTGCCGGCAGAATGGCTGCCAGGCGTGAAGTCGATGGGCGAGTTCTACCTCGACTATCTGATGAAAGAAAAGGAAATCGACTGGGTGTTTTTCTCGCCTGCCGGTAATCTCGGTAACATGGGGCAGAATGGACCCGGCAAACGAACCGGCAAGTTCCGTCTCGGTAAGGACGATATGCTCTTTGACGAAAAAGGCGAGAGCTTCATATCGGTTGAGGATTATGCCTACGCCATAGTTGATGAGCTGGAGCAGGCTAACCATCACTTCGAACGATTTACCGCAGCCTATTGATGCGCCGACCGGGCGGCTCGCCGCTGTTCTAAGCGAGTATGAGCTCGACATCGCCGTTGTATGCGCATAAGTCATCGTACTCTTCCATAATTATTTATGCGTTAGGGATAGACCGCGTTAGCAGACACGAAACTCGTTTGAGCGAACCCGAACGGTCGAGATATCAGCCCGATTTCTTGGCGAGCCAAGCGGCAAGCCGCTACACGATAGCCCAAAGGCTGCACGTCTCTGATAAATATCTTCATCTTGAGTTGGATACTACTCTGCTCTTTTTGGGTGTTTGTGTGATATGGAATGTCAACGAGTTTCGTTGGCTGAATGAGGGAATGACTTGCCTTTATCAGTCCATTTTTTACGCAAGCGTGCCATCTCATTCTGTGCATTTTTTACTGAGCTACTTGACATAACCATATTCCCGGCAAAATGCGATGCCAATTGGCTGTCATAACATTCGTATGTTCTCTTATCGCGGTTGTAGCTTGTCTGCTCTGATAGACTGAAGTCGTACCCTTCATCGGGATTTGTAGAATAAGTGCTGTAACTACCATTGCTTAATGTGCCTTCAGATGGCATGGTATTTTGTTGGTAATATTCCATTGCCGATGCAATAGACGAAAGACTTGATGCAAAACTCGACATCGCTTGGGTGATGTTTGCCACCCTGTTGAATTTTCTGGCTGTATTGGACGCTTCAACATAATCCGCTTGTAGAGTGGAAATACGCTCAATAAGATAATCTTTCATCGCTTCAGATGTCGTTGGATTTGTCAAAGCGAAATCCCGTAAGCTTTCCCATACCGGTATGCAGGTTTCGTAATATACACAAAGATTGTTGTAGTATTCCGTATATACTTCAAATCTCTGATTAGAATCCAGCCATGTGGTATTTTCCATTTCCGGTTTATATTTACGCATATCTTCATCTAATTTAAATGCCAAGGCCATAACATTATTAGGATTACGACTGAGAACATCCTCAAGAGAAGAATAAACCCGAGGTATTGAAATGAAGCCGTCAATTGTGATGACACCTTTGTAAGGTCCTATTGTGATTGAGTCAAGGATTTCGCTATCTTTATATTGGCAATATTTGTATATTACTCTCATCAATTGGGGTAAGGGCTTAACTTTGAGCTCCAATTCTGGATGCTTATTTACGATTTTATCAAATTCCTCACGAATATCTGCTCCGTAACGTTTGATTTTCAACTTTGAATAGGGCACTTTGCCTTTTAATACATCTTTAATATTTCCTTTGAGTTTCTTTAGATCATAGTAAGGGGTCATGTTAATGCCATATTTAAGGTCAATAATATTGATCTTATCATCTTGGTCAGTGCAGAAGAGGATGTCTTCCGAGCAAATCAGTTCGTTAACAGCAAGTATCGATTGGAAATCTTTATATTGTCCCGGAGGCAAAATTTGAGTTTCTTGAATGGTGTCACAGTAAACTCTATTTGAAAAATCCACATATTTCCGTATATGACCCAGCATAACAAGACCGGTTATTTCGCTATCTCTATATACAACAAACGTATTTCCGTATATATTAGAGACATTGATAATCTCATCATGAATGGCAGGCAAGAGAATACGATCATAGCCAAGAATTCCTTGTTTGCCGTTTTCTTCAGTATATATGAAATGATTGTTACCGCACAATTGCAATTTTTCATAAATAGGAAGCACATAGACTTCCTCATTTATCTTCAGTCCATATTTTCCGTTATCTTCAAATATGTATGGCACTCCCCACTTAATACCGCGGGCTGACATTGGTAAAATACTTATAAGAGCTATTAGGCAATTAATGATTAAAGACAGATGTTTCATAATTTGGGGTTAGTTTGGTATATATTGTTTTACTTATATTGTATATCATCAGCTATGTGTCCCAAAAGGCACTAATAAACGACAATGCCGCCAAAGCCAGACTGCGGAGCCGGAATGCCCTTATAAATCTTTATATTCTAAAACTTCCATTTCTTCAGCAACCACTTGTACTAATTCACCATCAGCATCCATATATATACAATCTCCATAGTTACAATATGGTTTCACATAGAAAGCGATGTAATAGAAATAAGAACTCGGAAAATCAGGTATAACAGCAGAAAAGGAATGGACTCGTGAGAATTTAAAACTAATAGTGTAGCCGAAGCATCGAAGTTTGACAATGCAAATTTCTTGTTCTTCATCGAACTCTAAACCGGTTAATGCTGCATCGTGGAAGCCACCATATTTATTCCAGATTTCAACGAAGGTGTCAAAATCCTTAATGAAGCCTCTACACTTATCTTCTACAACACACTCGTAACTCATTAGTCCCAGTCGTTTAGTTCGTCAACATTTTCATCAATATCTTCTTCATCGAAGACGTCAGATTCTCCGGTGTTCTTGTAATGGTCGTAGTCGACCCACATATCGTG
>JBJEDD010000059.1:0-3492 GCA_051871715.1 Muribaculaceae bacterium
GCCTTTGCATCAGAAGGATACAAGTGGTTGAGGTCGACATATGCCGGCACATCGGTGTCGCCGCCCCACCAACTTTTGGGGAAAGAGTGCTCGCGGTTCAAGCCCGAGAAAGAGGGAGCGTAACGCACCGTGCTGCTGTACATATCCCACCACTGCGAGGTGCCGGGGTAGACGTCGGTGCGAGCGAAGTAGCGAGGCAGGTCGTTGTATGATGATACTTGGGTGAAATTACGCACCAATTTGTGGATGGCTGTTTTCAATTCACTTGATGATAAGCCCTCCAATGAGCCGTAATAGCCCTGAGGGGCTTCGGCTGAAGCGATAAACGGCATGAGCAGCACCGCTGCGATTGCCAAGATATTTAGTTTTTTCATATATCAGATGTTAGCTTGCAAATTTAGCGAAAAAACCTCAATTTCACAAATATTTAACGCAATCCCCTGATTATTAAGGCTGTGGATACACTTTGTATATCTTTTTATCATATGTTACAGTAATGTCTGGGTATAATTTGCTCTATCCCGAAATTTGTAGAATGCGTTATAATTCCCCAAAACAACATTTTTTTTGCACTTTTGGGGAATTATAATAAGTTTATTCATAAAAAAAAGGTATCTTTGCACCAAAAACAAAACAAACAAATGGTAATAGGTAGAAAACACGAACAAAGAGAATTGCTAAATTCAGCGAACTCAAAATACTCGCAGTTCGTTGCTGTTTATGGTCGTAGACGAGTTGGTAAAACATTCCTAATTCGAGAGACATTTAACTACACCTTTACTTTTCAGCATACAGGCTTGGCGCACGGAAGAATGAAAGACCAGTTGCTAAACTTCCGAGCATCTCTTCATACCGCTTCGGGTAATAAATATAACCAATTTAAAAACTGGTATGAGGCTTTCTTTGCATTAGAAGAATGGCTTGGCTCCTTACCTGATGGCAAAAAGGTGGTCTTCTTAGATGAACTTCCTTGGATGGACACACCGCGTTCTAATTTTATTTCCGGATTGGAGCATTTTTGGAATAGTTGGGCATCGGCAAGAAAGGATGTTCTTTTGATAGTCTGTGGATCAGCGACTTCTTGGATTGTAA
Organism: Muribaculaceae bacterium; assembly: GCA_051871715.1. GTDB lineage: Bacteria > Bacteroidota > Bacteroidia > Bacteroidales > Muribaculaceae > CAG-873. The sequence continues at coordinate 1,093 of JBJEDD010000059.1, forward strand.
ATAAGCTCATCAATAATCATGGTGGATTACATAATAGACTAACAAATCAAATTCTACTAAAGCCTTTTACACTTGCTGAATGTGAACAGTATGTGAAAGTTAATAAATTAGGCTTTAGTCGTTATCAGATAGTGGAAAACTATATGATAATGGGAGGTATACCATTTTATTGGAGTTTACTTCGGCGAGAGATGAGCATGGCACAGAATATAGATGCCCTATTCTTTAGTCAAGAAGTTAATAGTCTTGTTCATGAATACGAACAGTTATATTCATCATTATTCAACAAGCCGGAACCATACATGAGTGTTGTGACAGCCTTGGGCAAGAAAAACAAAGGTCTCTCTCGTGATGAAATTGCCAGAGTAAGTGGAATAAAAACAAGCGGTGATTTAACTCGTTACCTTAATGAACTGGAGTGGTGTGGATTCATAAGAAAGTATAACTGTATTGGCAAACAATCAAAAGATGCCATATATCAGCTTATTGACAATTTTTCTTTATTCTATTTTCATTACATCAAAGGAAACAAAAACAACGATTCGCATTTTTGGACTAACAACATTGGTTCTCCATTACACAGAGCTTGGAGTGGAATTGCTTTTGAACGCGTATCGTTACAACATATTTCACAAATAAAGGTAGCACTTGGTATATCAGGAGTTTTATCTAATGTATATAGTTGGCATACTGAGTCGGATGAAGAGAAAGAGATTAACAAGACACAAATTGACCTACTTATAGATCGTAATGATGGAGTCATTAATCTATGTGAAATAAAATTTTCAGCACAAGAATACGCCATCACTGAAGATGAAGAAATGAAACTCAGACGCCGGCGCGGCAACTTTATTGAAGCAACCAAAACCAAGAAGTCTGTTCATATCACGATGGTTACTCCTTATGGTCTTAAACGAAATTTACATTGCTCGATTGCTCAAAACGAGATCGATATGAATGATCTTTTTTTTGATTGCAAATAGTTGAAGTATTCTAAGGGTTAAAGGGTGAGGCGGAGGAGGTGGCGTTGCAAGCCGGCGTATTTGATGCGTGTGTCGATGATGGAGAAGCCTTTGGCGAGGAAATTGTTGAGGCTGTGTGGGTTGGCAGGGTCGACAGTGGCGAGGATATTGCCGGCGCCGAGGTCGCGAGCCACATTCACGGCATAGTCGATGCAAGTGCGGTGGAAGCCGTAGCCACGGGCTTCGGGATCGACAATCACCACGTCGAAGGTGATGGCATCGGCGGGTGGGATGCCGAAGTCGGCAGCCAAGTTGCGGCTACCCGGGCGATTGGACACCAAGAGCGCCATAGCCACGAGGTGGTCGTCGTCGTATATGCCGACGAGGTGGTCGAGATGAAGCGACTCGAAGAGTTCCTCGCGTGACAGCGGATAGTACATATCGGGCGAGGGGAGGGCAGCCACTACGCGCTCCTGCAACTTGACGATGTCAAGGACATCCTCGAAGCCCAAACGACACATTTTGAACTCCTTGCCCTTGGCAGAGAACACCTTTACAGTGCGGTCAACAGGCAATTGGCACTCGTGGAGGTAGAGTTTGCGACGCAGATAATCTTGCGATAGCATATACTCGGCGCCGGGGATATTGCGCTTCCAGCCCTCGGGATTTTCGTTCTCGGCGATGCGATGCCCTACCCAAGCCTCATAGAGGCGGAAAATTTGTACATATGACGATGAGGTGGGCAGTATCCAATGTTCCTGGATATAAGGATTGTTCATGAAGAGGAAGAAGCGGTAGCCGAAGAGGTCGTTGAGGTCCTCTATGCTGGCGATGTGGTGGCGATATAGCAGATAAAGGTTCTCAAAAAAAGTACAGTATTGCGCAATCTCGACCGAGCGCACTTCGTGCCACGCCGAGTCGTCGGTGATACCCTTCATTTGGCACTCCTCGAGCACTTCATAGACCTTCATGAGCCGGTCGCTATCGTGGAAGTAGTTGTTGAGGTCGATGAGCATGTCGCTGCAAGTGACATCTTGGCTATTCTTGAGTTCCATAGCGATGAAGACGGTGCCGACCAATGTGGCGGCGAGGGAGAAAATGCCGACAGTTGCCTCCTCGCCGGTGCGGAATGCCATGACCAAGGCGAGGCAAAGAAGCAGCAGAAGGAGAATGGTAAACACCAAGAATAAGCGCATGCGCTTGTAATACTGATTTCGAGCCATGGTTTTGAATTGAAAAGGCGTATCGGCGTGGTCGCCGATACGCCATATATAATAGTGTGAAAATTATCGATTCTGAACGTCAACGATTTCGACGTCGAAGATAAGAGCCTGATTGGGACCTATCTGCTGGGGAGCCTTGAGACCGTAAGCCAATTCAGCGGGGATGTAGAAAGTGGCTTTGGCGCCCTTGCCGAGGAGACGGAGACCCTCACCGA
>JBJEDD010000060.1:0-3481 GCA_051871715.1 Muribaculaceae bacterium
AATGCATTCAATAATGTTGTCTGACCTGCGCTAAACTCACCTACAAGAGGTAATACCAAGCAGGCATTTTTTTGCTTACTTCTCGAAATGATTCTTTGTATTTGAGAAACAACATTAGCCAAGCCTAAATACTCAGCTATTTCAAGAATTGTCTCTAATTTATTATCCATATTATAGTTTTTTAAAGTTAGTAATTGGTCTGTTAATTAAATTCGATTGTTATATATCCGCTAATGGGGATTATCCGAGACGGAGGACTTCTAATTCGGTGGGGGAGAGGATGCCGGCGCGCTTGATGTCGATGCCGTAGATGCGGAGGAAGGCGTCGACGACGGCTTGTCCGCCGTTGGTGGTGAGGGGGTTGGAGAATGATTGGCTCACTACTTGGACGCTCATGCCGGGCTCGATACGAATGCCGTTGGCTTGTTTGCGATGTTTGGTTGTTATTTGATAAATGGGCATAGTTATTGAGTTTTTAAGGTATATACTTAGTGGCAAAAGTAAAAATAATGTGGGTAGCACACTGCGGTGTGTGGTGAGTTTTTTTGGTGCAAAAGTGCTAAATGTGTGCGTAATGTAAGGGGATACGAAATGCCGACAGTGCCGCGAAGCATTGCTGGGTGATGATGATGGTATGTGACAGAGCGGCAGCCCATGTGCACGTTGCTTTTAGTGGCTACTGGCTCACGGGATAGCCGGGGTGAATGAATACGATAAGGCGTGGAGCCGACCGATGTTGCTCGTTCGACGTTTGTAGGCCTTCGCATTGCCCTTCCTGTCAGAAACGAGCAACGTCGAAAGCCCCACGCCGTGTATGCAGTCGCGTCATCGGCATGATAGCCGATGTGGATGAACAATACACCAGTCGGGGGCGTTCCCCGTTGCTTGGTCGTTGACAGGAATTGATGAAGTTGCGAAGTTCACAAACGTCAGAACCAAAGCGCAAAGGTACGCCTTTCTTGATATGTCAGTGCCTCTACGCACCCGCGCCGGGGTGCTTGTGTAAAGACATTGCAAAATTACGCAATATATCGTAATTTGCAAGTTTTTTGCGAAAAAATTTGCAAAGATTTCGATATAAAACTACAAAATGGGAGCAATTCGCCACGGGCGCCCGGAGTGAGCCGGTGGCTTAATCACACTTTTGGTAGGAAAAGTGTGAGAAATCTCACACTTTTGGGACGAAATGTGTGATTTGTCCATAAAAAATGCTTATCTTTGCAGCGACAAATTGTATAAAGACATTGCTATGGTAATAGAACGCGACATCCTTCAATCATTAGAGAAGTGGAAGAACAGCTCGAGCCGTAACCCACTGATTATCCAAGGCGCCCGACAGATCGGCAAGTCGTGGACAGTCGAGGAGTTTGGCAAGCGCTACTACAAGCACATTGCAGTCTTTAACTTTGATAAGACCAAAGAGTTAAAGGAGATATTTGCATCGACCAAAGATATCAAGCGGCTGCTGGGCGAGCTGGAACTGTTCACCACAGTGCCGCTGACTGCTGGTGAGACACTGATATTCTTTGATGAGATACAGGAGTGCCGTGAAGCACTCAATGCGCTGAAGTATTTCAGCGAGGACGCGCCCGAGCATCACATAATCGCTGCAGGGTCGCTCTTGGGTGTAGCTGTGAAGTATAAGGATGGGAAGGATGAAGATATGTCTAATACCTTTCCGGTGGGCAAGGTGTCGTTTCTCGATATGTACCCGGTGACGTTCCGCGAGTATCTGCGCATAGCCGAGCCACTGTTGTACGAGCGGTTGGAACAGCGCCTGCCCGCCCTGGAGCCGCTACCGGCAGGCATATTCAATCCTCTGATTGAGCAGTATAGGCGTTATCAGGTGTGCGGAGGCTTGCCCAAGCCATGTAGTGATATGCTTGACGGAGCAGGAATGGCTGTGGTGGAGGCAGACCTGGAAGGGCTGCGACGCGCCTATGAATACGACTTCACCAAGTATGTGGAAACTAAGGATATACCTCGCATACATGAAATATGGCGCAGTATACCCTCTCAGCTGTCGCGCGAGAACAAGAAATTTATATTCCGCGTGGTGCGTGAGGGCGCTCGTGCTCGCGAATACGAAGCCGCCCTCGATTGGCTGATATTGTCGGGCATGGCATATCGCATTTACTGCGTGGGACAGCCTATATTACCACTAAAGCATTACGAAGATACTACAGCCTTCAAGGTATATCTACTTGACCAAGCAATCCTGCGCTCGCTATCGGAGTTACCGCCCGAGGCGGTCATCACTCGGAGCGACGTGTTGCGCGAGTTTAAAGGCGCTATGGCAGAGAACTTTATCCTCGGATCGTTGCTGGCACAGGGTTTCAAGAGTCCTCACTACTGGACTCAGCAGGGCAACACCGCCGAGGTAGACTTCATCATCCAACACGGATTGAACGTCATACCTATCGAGGTGAAAGCCGAGGACAATGTGGCGGGCAAGAGTCTCAGTGAGTATGACAAGAAATACAATCCCGAGATAAGGTTGCGTTTCTCGATGCTCAACGTGAAACGAAGCGGCAATTTGCTCAATCTTCCACTATTTTTGTGCGACTGGCTGAGGGAGATACTTGAGGGGATATGAAACGGAAGTGTTTCAAAGCTGTGAAATAAGCTCTGTCCCGGTCATAACATCCATCTTAGAGAATGCAAACAGTTTTTTGCCGAGGTCTTTGAGCGAATGTCCTATGTGGTAGACTTCCTCATCAATAATAAGAAAACGGTCATGAGCCTTATTGTAATTGTGTAAAGTGACACCCGGATACTGGGCATTGTGCCGAGCCACATCTTGACGAAGTTGTTGTGAAATTTTACCATCGTAAATATCAACAGTCACGCCGGGATTTCGTTTTGCCAACTGCACCAACACCGAATCGTCAACATAGCTATCAATGATAACTATCCGTGTTTTAGCCTTTCTGATTAGATTGGCAACGAAGACATATGCATCAAAAAATTGACCATCAAAGAAAATGCCTTGAACCGGTTCTTTAGGTTCATTTAATCGATCAAGAATTGCATCGATTTTTTCATCAGTCTTCAACTGTTTCATCTCAATGCGTTCCATCCTTTGGAATATCGAGGCATTATTCATTAGGAAGTTTCGCATAGCCACGAAAGCATCAATTATACGGATGCTTGTATAGATGGCAGTTTCACTTTTCAATACGGCAGAAAGCATAGCGACTCCCTGCTCGGTAAAGGCGAAAGGATTAACCGATGAGTGTTTGAGACCTTTGAACCGGTCACAATTTGTGACCAGTTCATCTTTCTCATGATTAGAGAGTTGAAATCTAAAACGTTCCGGGAAACGCTCAACATTACGTTTCACGGCTTGATTAAGCACTTTAGTTTCAACTCCATACAATTCTGCCAAATCCCGGTCAATCATTACCTGTTTGCCTCTCAGGGTAATGATACGGTTTTCTATTGGCATTGACAAATTTTGTATTGGCAATTTATGTTCTTG
>JBJEDD010000061.1:0-13769 GCA_051871715.1 Muribaculaceae bacterium
AAATCATTTGCTACACGCATCTGGTTGTAGAAGAAGGTCTCACGCAGATTGCCCGCATCAGGCTTGTCGGCAGCAAGGACCGACATCAGCGAGGGATTGTCAATGTAAACCTTTTCGACCTTGCCGAGACCTCTCAATCCGGCTGTATCATCGCGAAGCATACCTATCATACCGGCTTGCTCAAGTAAAACCAAGTAGTCGGGCACATTATTTTTGCTCACACCTACCTCGGTGGCAAGGCTCTCGTAACTCGGCTTGTAGGGCGCAAGTCGAGCGATTACGGCAAGCATCTGTGTTAGCCGTCGAGCGGTAGCCGGCTTGATATCAGCATATTGAGCAATGTCGGTATATAGCGTTTGGCTCACTACTTGATTGATACGCTGCACAAATCCATGCTCGTTGCCAAAGGGATAATAGCCTCGAGCAAGGTAGTCTCGAAAATACGGCAGGGGATGCTCCACCGGCATCTCCACACGGTGATTAACAATATCTTCAAGGCTATAGGCAGGTGTTTCGACGTCGTGAACTATCATCAAATATTCGCGGAACGATAGCCCCTGCATATGATACATAAGGGCACGACGGCTGAGGTCGGCTTCTCCCTGTCGTATGTCGAGTATCGAGGACCCGGTGAAGACGACATGCAGCCGCGGGTGCACATCGTAGATATTCTTTAATTCGCGACTCCACTGCTTGTATTTGTGGATTTCGTCAATCACCAACAGCGAGCCTCCCTCTTTGACAAATGCGTCGGCAAGCCCCACGAGGGTGTGGTCTGAGAAGTAAATATTGTCGGCAGAGACATAGAGCGCCTTCAACGGGTCGGCAAGTCGCTTGATACGCTGCAAGACCATTGTAGACTTGCCCACACCACGCGGTCCTACGATGCCGATGAGGCGGTCGTTCCACTCTATCTTGTCATACATATAGCGGAGATGTCGGTAGTCGGTTTGACGTAGCATCTCGTGCATATAATCGTATAAAATCGGCTCTATCATAACGCAAATGAATAAAAAATAGTACTTATCTGCCGACAAAGGTAAGAAAAATCCCTGTAAGAGGGAAGAAAATCGCCAAAAATCTCCCTCATTGAGGGATAAATTCATCAAAAATCCTCCCTCATACAGGTAAATCCAACTATATGGATACTATATGAGATAAAGGAATTGGCAGGTGGATGGTGATGGAATGGCAGAAAGTTTGTAACTTTGTAAGGTGAAAAAGATTAAGATAATGAGGATAGGTATAATAGTAGTAATGATGATGTCGGTATTGCTGATTGGCTGCGGCAACGAGCCGGAGGAGCCGATCGGTGGTCCCGACCGTGGCTTGATGTATGCCATCTTGGCTGCAGACAGCGCGAGCGCCTACAAGGCACACCTGCCGGAGGCACCCGATGATGGCTGCACGCGCCTGCGTGTGGCAATGATTGGTCCGCTCCGCCAGGTATTCAACGACAGCAACCACGTGCACCTGACGGCAGCACGTGCCCTCGGCATCAAGCCCATCACCTGCGACGACGATATCCGCCGGCTCACGCGTCCCTTGGTGCATATCACCACTTGCCGCGAATATTATGTCGATGATTTGAGCCACTCATATCCCTACTTGGTGCCCGAGGCGGCGCAATTACTGCACGACATCGGGCGCACGTTCATCGACTCGCTCAACGCGCGTGGCGGCGGCAACTACCGCATCAAGGTCACGAGCGTGCTACGCACCCCGGTCACCGTGAGCCGCCTGCGCCGCGTCAACCGCAATGCCACCGAGGAGTCGACTCACAACTATGGCACGACTTTTGATATCAGTTATAGTAAATTCATCTGCGACAGCACAGGCACGGCGCCCACACGCACATTTGAGGACCTGAAAAATCTCCTCGCCGAGGTGCTCTATGATATGCGCCGCCAAGGTCGCTGCTATGTGAAATTTGAGTATAAACAGAGTTGTTTCCACATCACCACTCGCCCGATATGACAAGCACACCTACACGCAAACCACTATGGCGCAGGCTGTTGAAAATCCTGCTGTGGACCCTGGCGAGCATCGTGCTACTGATATTGCTGCTCGTGCTCACCATCTTTGTAATTCTGGGTCCCAATCAGTTGACGCCCATAGCAGAGCGTGTGGCAAACAATATGCTCGATGCCGAGGTGAGCATCGGGCGCGTGGAATTAAGCCTCCATGGCAGTGCCCCCTTCGCGCGGGTACGTGTTGACAGTCTGCAGATTATCTCCACGCCGATGCAACGCTTGCGTGCCGGAGGTGCCGTGGTGCCGGCGGCGGCTGACACCCTGCTGCGGGTTGATGCCTTTGAGGGCAATATCAATCTCACCGCCTTGATTGCCGGACGTATCGCCTTGGGCGACGTGGTCATTGACGGTCCGAGGGTCAATATATATAATATAGATAGCATACATGGAAATTACATGATATTCGGCGAGGCAACCGCTGCTGATGAGCCCTCGGACGGCTCCATGCCCGATATCAGCATCAGCCACTTTGCCATCGTAAACCCCAAGCCAATACGATATGTCGACCTCTCCACAGGCGATGATGTCACCCTGACCCTGTCGCGTATGGGCATTGACAGCAACGATATGCCCGGCTACACACTGGGTGTGAGCGGCAATGTGGCGACTCCGCTGCTCGATATGCTCCGCAACAGTGATGTGCGCTTCGGCATCGACGGGTCGATATGTTGGTCTCCCGACGAGCCTATGAAGGTGGCTCTCAGCGACTTTGTAGTGACCGCTTCGCAGATGAGCGCCCGCGCCGACACGCGCTTGGACTTCAGCGACGAGGCGATTATCGAGAGCCTCGACCTCAAGGTGGAACCCGTGTGCCTCGACAGCGCCTTAGCCTTGCTTGACGACAGCGTGCGCCACGAGTGGGGGCTCAACCGCCTCAGTGGTAATGTGTCGGTGGGCTTGAGTGCTTCGCTCGATGCCCCCTACAACTTGCTGCGCGACACCATCCCACATGCCCGCCTCACTATGGATGTCCTCCCCGGGAAGATGGCTTACGGACCCACACGGCTGAATAATGTAAGCGGCTGTATAACAGCCATATTGCGAGGTGAAGACCTCAATGCCGCCACGGTAGATGTCAGCAACCTCAAGTTGCGCGATGCCGTCACAGATCTCACCATTAATGTCAGTGCCTCGCGCTTGCTCACCGACCCGCTACTGCGTGGCACGGTGCGCGGTGCTATGACCCTCAATCGCCTGCCTCGCCAATTGCTCGATATGGTGGGCGGTGCCATCGGCGGACGACTGACTGCCGATATCTCCTTTGTGTGCTCGCCGTCGATGTTTGACCGCAATCAATTCCACCGCCTGCAGTTGCACGGAGATATTGACGGTAGCGACTTGCGCTATGCCGCCGCCGACACCTCGATGAGCCTCTATGCCCACCGGGCATGCTTCACCTTCGGCACCAACAACCGCGTGGGCGATGCCGACAGCCTGCTCACCGCCGTCATTAAAGTCGACTCTGCCGACATTGTACAACCCGGCGCCGACCTCCGCCTCATAGGTTTCAAAGCGGGCGTGGGTGCCTCCAACCGCAACGAGGGCATGGTGCGCGACACCATCCACATAATACCCATGGGCGGCGACCTTAGTTGTGAAAAATTCGTACTCACCCTACCCGAAGAGCACACCTCGCTCAAGATGCACGGCACCACCGGCAGGGTGACCATTCAGCGCTATGCCAACGACCCGCAGCGCCCGCTGTTCACCTTCGACTTGGGGCTGAAGCGCCTGTCCTTCGGCTCGGAGACCGAGCGCTTGCGCCTGCGCGATGCCGACATCCGGATGAGTGCACATCAAAAGGACCCGCGCCCGCAACGCCAGCGAGGCAATCGCCGACGCACCGGGCATAGCGACAGCCTGCCACAGACCGAGGTTATCGATTGGGAAATCGACGACACCCTGCGCACCATACTCAATCGCTGGGATATCCAAGGCTCCATCAACGCCCGCTCTGCCGGCTTGTACACAGCCTCATTCCCCATCCGCAACCGCATACGCAATCTCAACGCTACCTTCAACACCGACTCGGTGGTGATGCGCGACGTGCGCTACAGCGCCGGCGCCAGCGACTTTGTCATCAACGGCTCCATCAGCGACATCCGCCGCAGCCTCACCTCGCGCCGCGGACGACGCCCCCTGCGCATACGCTGCGATATAGCCTCCGACACCATTGATATCAACCAAATAGTGGGCACCTTCTACCGTGGCGCGGCAGCCGCCGAGGCATTGCGCAACAGCGGTGCGGGCATAGCCTTGGGCGACAATGACGACTTCAGCGACGCCGACTTTGACAACGCCATCGACCAAGCCCTTGCCGAGGGCGACAGCATCGGTCCGCTCCTCATTCCTACCAATATCGACTTGAAATTCAATATGCATGCCGACAATATCGTCTATGGCGATATGCTCATGCACAATTTTGCCGGGCAATTGGAGGCTCGCGACGGTGCCATCAACCTCAGCCAATTGCATGCCGCCACCGATGCCGGCAGCGTCAATCTCTCGGCGCTATATATCGCTCCACGTGTCGAGGATATGTACTTTGGCTTCGGTATGCAAGTCAATCGCTTCAATATCAAGAAGTTTATGAGTCTCATGCCGGCGCTCGACTCCATCATGCCCCTGATGCGTGACCTCAGCGGCATCATCAATGCCGACATCGCCGCCACCTGCAATATCGACCGCAATATGAACTTCGTGATACCCACGATGACTGCCGCGGTGAAGATTGCCGGCGACTCCCTCGAACTCATCGATGCCGAGACTTATCGCGCCATAGGCAAGTGGCTGCTGTTCAAGGATAAACAAAACAACATCATCGACCACCTCGGCGTCGAACTCACCGTGAGCGACAATATGATGCGCATGTACCCGTTCATCTTCAACATCGACCGCTATCGCCTTGGTGTGCAAGGATATAACGACTTGGATATGAACTTCGATTACCACATCGCCGTGCTCAAGTCACCCCTGCCGTTCAAGTTTGGCATAAATATCAAGGGTAACCCCGACAAATACAAGATACGCCTGGGACGTGCGCGTCTCAATGCCGAGACCGCTACACAAGTGGCTATCGCCGACACCACCCGCATCAACTTGGTGCGCGAGTTGGAGGGCGTCTTCCGCCGCGGAGTCGCCAATGCCCGCCCGCGCCGCCTCAATATCGACAACAATTCCACCGTGCCCGCCCCCGACGAGTCCTCAGACACCATCTCGGCGGCTGACTCGGCAATATTCATCCGCGAGGGTCTCATCGAGGCACCTCCTCAACCCATAGTTCCGACAAACAAATGACTACTCAACAACACATACGCGCCGCCTTGATTGATATGGACGGCACCCTGTACAACTCGATGCCCAACCACGCCAAGGCATGGATGCGCCTGATGAACGAGAAGGGCTTGCAAGCCACCGAGGAGGAGTTCTTCCTCTATGAGGGCATGACCGGCGCTGCCATCATCGACAAGATGATACGCCGCACCCTCGGGCGCGAAGCCACCGAGGCAGAGAAGAAGGATTTCTATGCCCTCAAGGCTAAGTACTTCGTGGAGATGCCTCCGGTGTCGCTCATCGACGGTGCCGTCGACATGGTAGCCGACCTGCGCCGCCGTGGCATCGACACCATCCTGGTCACCGGCTCGGGACAAAATTCCCTGCTCAGCCGCCTCGAAGTCGACTTCCCGGGCGTATTTCCTGCCGAGAAGCGCGTCACCTCGGCGTCGGTCAAGCGTGGCAAGCCCTTCCCCGACCCTTATCTGCGTGGCTTGGAACTCGCCGGCGTGAGCGCCTGCGAGGCTATCGCCATTGACAACGCTCCTCTGGGTGTCGCCAGCGGGCGTGCCGCCGACATCCTCACCGTGGGCGTAGTCACCGGTCCTATCCCGGCTCACGAATTATATGCCGGCGGTGCCCACGTCGTCTACCACTCCATGCGCGAGTGCGCCGATTTTCTTCCAGGATTGTTAGATAAAATAGAGACTATAACACACTGATTAATTTCCAATTTTTTTCTAAGGTAAAAGTATTATGAACGACTTGATTTTCACTAACTCGGTAGGCAAAAGCCTTGCAAGTATTGTCGCCGGCATGAACGAGCCGCGACTATTTGTACTAACCGATGCAAACACCTCTCAATTTGTGCTGCCACGCCTGGTGGAGCAGTATCCGGCGCTGAGCACCGCGGTGAATATCACCGTGCACGCCGGCGATTTCAACAAGACCCTTGATGCCGCACGCGATGTGTGGAAGGTGCTCATCGACAACGAGGCAAGCCGCCACGATGTGCTCATCAACGTGGGTGGCGGCGTGGTCACCGACCTCGGTGGCTTTGTCGCCTCGACCTATCGCCGTGGCATGCACTTCATCAACATACCTACCACTCTCCTTGGCGCCGTCGATGCCTCGGTGGGAGGCAAGAATGGCGTGAATTTCGGCGGCTTCAAAAATCAAATCGGCACCTTTGCCATCGCCGATGCCACTATCATCTCCTCGTGCTTCTTCGACACTCTCACCGACCGCGATATGCTCTCGGGCTATGCCGAGATGCTCAAGCACGCCCTGCTCGACAGCCCCAAGATGCTCGCCCGATTGCTCGCCTTCAATGTCTTGGAGGCGCAATCCACCGACCTCCTCGCCCTCATCGAGGAGAATGTCAAGGTAAAGCGCTCAATCGTCGATGCCGACTTCCGCGAGGCTGGACCGCGCAAGGCACTCAACCTCGGACACACAGCCGCGCATGCCTTCGAGTCGCTGGCAATGGCTCAGCGCTCGCCCATCCCCCATGGGTATGCCGTGGCTGCCGGGTGCGTGGTGGCATTGGTGCTCTCGCACCTCAAGTTTAAGTTCCCCTCCGACACCCTCCACGCGTTCGCTGCTTATGTGCGCGAGCATTACGAACCCGTTGAATATACCTGCGACGACTATCCCGCCCTGCTCAACTATATGGCGCATGACAAGAAAAACGACCATCATGGCATCTTCAATTACACCCTCCTCAAGGCACCCGGCAAGCCGATGGTCAACGTCGCCCTCAACGCCGAGGATATCACCGGAGCCCTCGATATTTACCGCGACCTTATGGGCATATAAATTATGGAAAAGATTAACAAAACCAATGTGGCACGCCTGCTCGACAAGGCAGGTATCCCCTACAAGTTGATTCCCTACCGCGTCGACGAGAACGACCTCGCCGCCACTCACGTCGCTGCCGAGTTGGGCGAGGACATTGCCTGTGTGTTCAAGACATTGGTGCTCACCGCCGGGCCCGGACACTTCATGGTGTGCGTCATTCCCGGCGACTGCGAGGTCGACCTCAAGAAAGCGGCGCGTGTCGCCGGCTTCAAGAAGGTGGAGATGCTGCCCATGCGCGAGTTGTTGCCTCTCACCGGCTACATCCGCGGCGGCTGCTCGCCCATCGGCATGCGCAAGGCATTCCCCACTTTCTTCCACAGCACTGCTATGGACTTCCCGCTGATATACGTCAGCGCCGGGGTCCGCGGTCTGCAACTGCAAATCGCTCCCGACGCACTCATCAAATACACTCGAGCCACAGTAGCCGATTTAACCAAAGAAGAATGAATACCATAGGCAAACGACTGACGCTGACCACTGCCGGCGAGAGCCACGGACCCGCCCTCGTGGGCATCCTCGATGGCTTCCCCTCGCAGGTGCACATCGACATGGAGGCTGTTCAGCACGAACTTGACAGCCGACATCCCGTGGCACCGGGCACTACTGCCCGCCGCGAGCCCGACCGAGTGCAAGTGCTCTCGGGCATCTTTGAGGGTGTCACCACCGGTGCTCCCATTGCCCTGCTAATCAACAATGTAGATGCTCGTCCCAGCGACTACGACGCCCTGCGCGATGTCTACCGCCCCGGGCATGCCGACTATACCTATGCCGCAAAGTACGGCATGCGCGACCACCGCGGTGGTGGCAGAGCCTCGGCTCGCGAAACCGCTCTGCGTGTGGCTGCCGGAGCCTTTGCCCTCCAAGCCTTGGAGCAACGCGGTGTCCACGTCAGCGCCTATACTTCTTGCATCGGCGGATTGTGCCGTGTGGCAGATGCGCCGGTGGATATGACCGACATCTACAGCCGCCCTATGCGTAGCGCCGACGATGCCATCGATGCCGCTATGGCGCAGTTGGTGAGCCAAATAGCCGCCGACGGCGATAGTATAGGCGGAATTGTATCCGGCAGAATATCAGGACTTTGCACCGGTGTCGGCGAGCCTCTATATGACAAATTCCAAGCCATGCTCGCCTCAGCGATGATGAGCATCAACGCTGCCAAGGGCTTTGACTACGGCACCGGCTTCGAGGGCGTCGACCGCCCTGGAAGCCAAATAGCCGCCGTCACCGGCGGTATCTGTGGCGGCATCACCGATGGTGGCGACATCACCTTCCGCGTGGCTTTCAAGCCTGTAGCCACCATGATGCGCCCCCTGGAGTGCCGCAAAGCCGATGGCTCCACCGTCACCATCACCCCCCGGGGACGCCACGACGCTTGCATCGTCCCTCGCGCCGTCGCCGTCGTCCGCGCCATGGCTGCCCTCACCACCCTCGACGCCCTCCTCCTCAAATAACTCTTGGAAATGTTTAAGCTGTACTTTAAAAAATTTTAAGTTCTACTTTAGAAATTCTAAAGTTGTACTTTAAAATTTCACGAAACAGATACTATATAGGAAGAATGTCGACGATTAAGATTGTATCATACTTTGACCGCCAAGACTCTACTGTGCAACGAACTTATACCGTGTCGTGCGCTAATGCAGTTTCGTATTTGGCTGATGCATTAGTGGCAAATGGCTATGAAGTGCAAATTGTATCAAACTCCAAAGTGATAGAGCCTAAATTCAAATTTTATCGCGGCTCAAATGAAGAATTACGCCCGGGAATACGCCTAAAGTTGTTCCCATCGTGGGGAGAAAACCGATTGATGTTCATCAAACTGGCATGGCATTTAATATTGCTGTTCTTCTATCTTATCACGCATACACATCGCAATGAGCCCGTGATAGTACATCATGCTTTAGGTTATTACAAAGTAATATTGTGGGCTAAGCGGTTACGTGGATTTAACCTAATCTTGAGGATGGGGGAGGTTTACCAGAATGTTAACACACCCAAATATAAGGGACTTGTTCGCTTGGAGGAGAGTACATTTGAGAGTAGCGATGCCTTCATATTATGCACCCATTTCTTGAATGAGCGAGTGAATAAACACAACCGTCCCTATGTATTGCTATCGGGCACTTATAAGGTTGAGTCACAGGTGGTTGATAAGTATAATGACGGCAAGATACATGTGCTCTATGCCGGGACTTTTGAGGTCGCCAAAGGCGGTGTCAATGCAGCAATAAAGGCTGCCGAATATTTACCCAAGAACTACCACTTACACGTATTGGGCTTCGGCACGGATGAAGAAGTCGGCATTGTAAAGGATGCAATTGCCGAGGTGTCGGCTCGCAGCAAGGCTACAATCAGTTACGAGGGTCTCAAAAAGGGGCACGACTACATCGAATTTGTGCAACGATGCCATATCGGACTAAGCACACAAGACCCATCGGGAGCCTTTAACGCCACCTCGTTCCCATCCAAGATTTTGTCGTATCTCGCAAATGGTTTGAAAGTCGTGACCGTGGATATACCTGTAATACGTCATTCTCCATTATCCGACCATATGTTTTATTATAAGGAACAAACTCCACAGTCCATCGCACAAGCAATTGAAGCCGCCTCGAGTGCAAAGGGGCTTGATGGGCGCGAACTCATCAAGCGCCTTGATGCCGACTTCAGAGCATCGCTCGACCGCTTTATCAAGTCACTCCTTTAATAAATCCTCGCCCTCGGTGTAGATGACGGCAGCCGGCTCGCGCAGGTTGTATTGCGAAGCCATAGAGGCTGCATAAGCACCGGCAGAGCGAATCGCCAGGATGTCACCGCGACGGGTGCGGGGCAGTACATAGCCCTCGGCAAAGGTGTCGGCAGTCTCGCACACCGGTCCTACGATGTCGTAAGTGGCTGTTGGCGTGCCGTTTGGAGCCGAGAGATTGTCAATGCGATGCACGGCTTGATACAATGCCGGACGGATGAGGTTGTTCATGCCGGCATCAATGATTACAAAGTGGCGTTCGAGCCCTTCCTTTACATATATCACGCGCGAAAGGATGGTGCCACACTGCGCGACGATTGAGCGCCCCAACTCGCAGTGGATGAGCGCTCCGGTGGGAACATTAAGCCCTTGGCGCAGAGTATCGAAGAAGCCTTGAAAGTCGGCAATGGGATTGGTTACCGGCTCCTCGTAGTCGACGCCGAGACCACCGCCCACATTGATATATTCTACCGAAACGCCGGCTTGTCGGGTGCGCGCCACCAAGTCATTTATGCGCGTACACAGCAATGCATATGGCTCATTAGTAAGGATTTGGCTACCTATGTGGCAGTGAATACCGCGGAACTGCAATCCCGGGAGGGTGGTGGCTAAGTGCAGGGCTTGGTCAAAAAGGCTGACATCGATGCCGAATTTATTCTCGGCTAAGCCGGTAGTGATGTAATGATGGGTATGGGCATCGATATGCGGATTGATGCGCAAGGCGATGGGAGCGACTTTGCCGTTTTGCACGGCTAAGTGGCTGATAATCTGCAATTCCTCGAGCGATTCTACGTTGAAGCACTCGATGCCGAGCATGATGGCTTCGATGATTTCGGGGTCGGTCTTTCCCACACCCGAGTATACGCATTTGTCTGCTGAGATGCCACAGGCAATAGCGTGGCGCACTTCGCCGATGCTCACGCAGTCGGCACCGAAGCCTCTCTGGGCTACTTCTGCCACAATCCGCGGGTCGGGATTGGCTTTGAGCGCATAGTGTACGCGAGCCGGCATACCTGCCGACGCCACTTTAATCGCATCAAGTGTTTGGCGCAGCAACGCCAAATTATATACATAGCAAGGTGTTACAATAGATTGGTCAATAAGCATATTTATCACTTGTGTTTTAACCGGTTAATATACTCCGAGGGCGACATCCCCTCCCTATTCTTGAACAAGCGGGTGAAGTGCGGTGGATATTCAAAACCGAGGAGAAGGGCTGTCCCTGAGACTGTTTCACCTGATGCCATGAGGCTTTTGGCTTTCTGAATTACAAAGTTATGGATATAACTCCTGGCAGTATCACCGGTATACTTCCTTGTAATATCGCCTAAATATCCTGCTGACATGCAGAGACAGTCGGCGCAATAAGATACAGTGGGTAGTCCTTGCTTGAACTGCTTCTCTTGGGTATAATAGTCTTCAAGGACCGTACTAAAGCGCCTGAGCATATCGACATTCTCCACTTTCCGAGTCAGAAACTGTCTGTCGTAGAATCGCTTGCAGTAGTTGAGCAGCAGGCTGATATAATCCGACAAAATGTTGTCCTGCATTTCATCACGACTTGCATCCAACTCCATCTTTATCTTTTTCATGATGTCAGCAAGCAGTGCATACTCCTCTTCGGTGGTATGTAATGCCTCATTGGCGTTGTAATCAAAAAACGAATAATTGCGTATCTCCTTCTCCAAGTGCGTGCCGTGCAACATATCGGGGTGGAATAGCAATGCCCATCCGTCAAGATCCATACGCTCTCCGTTATCTTCTTTACCTCCTATTTGACCCGGTGCGACACAGATGACTGTGCCTCCGCTTTGATAGTCATATTTTCCGCAACCATACTTAAGATCAACAGTCAGGTGCTCGTGCATGAAAACACCATACACGCCATAGTTGTTCAGACTATGACGTATGGGCGACAGAGCCGTATAGTCGACAATTCCCACCAATGGGTGCTGTTCCTGCCCGCCAAGGTACCGGATATAGTCGCTCACCTGTCTTATCTTCAGCATCTTGTTTATGGTACTAATGTTAATTGTGATGCAAAGGTAAATAATTATTATGGAAATTTCTGCAAAAATGGTATGAATTCCCCCAAAAACGACATTTATAACTTTTGAAACCGCTGTATTTTTGCAGCGTCAAACTGTAATAAATATCATTCTGGACTTAATTCGCATATATAATAACAATAAATAATTAATATGGACAGAAGAAGTTTCTTAAAAATATCTGCAACAGGAGCGATGGTTGCAGCCTATCAGTTGAGTGGTGCATCAAGGCTACCTACAAAGGACATTACATCATTGAAAGGCTTAAATAATCCATCAAGCACGGTTATTGACGATAAGAACTATCGCCACTTGATGGGACTTGGCGTGTCGCCCATTGGATTGGGCTGTCTGCCTATGGTAGGATATTATGGCGGACAGTATGACAAGAAGGATATGATAGCACTCATCCGTAGGGCATACGACAAGGGAGTGACGTTCTTTGACACTGCAGAGGTATATGGACCGCATACCAGTGAAGAGTGGGTGGGTGAAGCTCTACAGCCGTTCCGTAATGAGGTGAAGATCGCCACCAAGTTTGGATTTGGTGTGGAGGAAGGTAAGCCTACCTCGCTCAACAGCCGCCCCGATCATATCCGCCGTGCCGTTGAAGGCTCGCTTCGCCGCTTGCGTACCGATCATATCGACCTGCTCTATCAGCACCGTGTTGATCCCAACGTACCCATGGAGGATGTAGCAGGTACAGTAGCCGACCTCATAGCCGAAGGCAAGGTACTACACTTCGGTATGTCTGAAGCCAGTGCTCGGAGTATCCGCAATGCACACCGCGAGTGTCCTGTCACTGCCGTGCAGAGCGAGTATGCCATTTGGTGGCGCGAGCCGGAGACGAAGATATTCCCCACACTCGAGGAATTGGGCATCGGTTTCGTGCCCTACTGTCCGTTGGGACGTGCATTCCTCACTGGCACCATCGACGAGAACAGCCGTTTCACAAAGGGCGACCGCCGCTGGAACCTTCCGCAGTTCACACCTGAGGCATTAAAGCATAATATGCCACTCGTGCACCTGGTGAAGCTCCATGCCGAGCGCAAGGGAATCACTCCCGCGCAGTTTGCCCTTGTGTGGATGCTGTCACGCAAGCCATGGATAGTTCCTATCCCCGGCACAACCAATCCGTCTCACCTCGACGACTTCCTCGGTGCCGCCAATGTGCGCCTCACTCCCCGGGAGATGGAAGCTTTCGATAATGACTTCTCACAAATCCATCTGATGGGGCATCGCGCCGATGCTTTCACCGAAAGTCAAATTGATAAATAATGCAAAAAAACACAATGAGGTTTTTTGCCAAGCAATTTCGCGGTTCAAAAACCCCAAGAGTTATGAGATTACTATCAGTCATACTGACTCTCGCCCTATTTCTGTCGTGCAGCTCACGACAGGAGGGAGTGACTCACAAACAAATATATACAGCGATGGAAAAGAAAAATATCGGAAACGTTCTGGCTCTCTATCCAAAACCGCTAACGGTATTAGGTGCAGAGGTAGAAGGCAGGGTAAACCGGCTTGTCGTTGGGCATACAGGCATCATCGGGCACGACCGAGTGATAGTGAGCATGAGCAAAAACCACTACACCAAGTTGAAACCCGTATTGTTTGAGTTCCCGTCTTATTCTTATCTTGCGACAGGCGAGGTGATTGGTCATTGCCATAAAAGAAATGAGAATCATATAAGAAGCGCAGCGACAGCACGTGGCACATTTTGTCTATCACTCAGTGCTGCATCGCCCCGTCACCCCACGAGACTGTCTAACAAGTTTGGGCAGTCTCTTTTTATAGTTTAAACAGGCTAAA